>VGXH01000089.1 GCA_016873405.1 bacterium | reverse complement strand
GGGACGATCAGGTACTCGACGGCGCTGCCGGACACGCTGGGAGTCTTCTCCGGGCTGAAGCCCCCGGCCGGAGCCGCCAGGGCCACGCCGTGCTCGCGCCGATAGCCGGCCAATTCACCGGGGTTCGCCACCAGCCGCGAAAGCACGGCGGCGTTCGCCGCCACCTCGGCCGGGGACAGGCGCTCACGAACGGCCAGGTCCTCCTGCGCCGCGCCGGCGCCGTAGGCGACCCGCACCGCGAAGCTGTCCAGGAACTCCAGGTTTCCGCTGTCCGCCCGGGTTCGCAGCGGATAGACCTCGACGGCCAGCAGCCGGTAGCCGCGCCAGGTGTGGGTCCCCGCGAAGCGGCTCCAGCTCGCCGGAAACGCGCCGCTGCCGACGGGCAGGCGCTTGGTCAGCACCGTCCCGCCGGAGTCGGTGAACAGCGCCGGCGCGCGGGCCAGCGCACCGGGCACCACTTCCGCATGCGTCGCCAGCGGCTCGACCCAGGCATCCACGACGAGGGCGTCCGCCGGCACCAGCAGCAGCAGCGTCTGCAGCGGCAGGCGCGGGCTGTCCGGATCGTCGATTCCGCGCAGCCCCGGCAGCACGGGATAGGTCGCGCCCTCAGCATCCCGCTCCCACGTCAGGTCACCCGGCGCGAACGACCCTTCGTGGATCACGACGCCCGCGGTCGCGCCGGAGGTTGCGGCCAGAGCCGGGCACGCGAGCGCGCCGGCAACGGCGAAACAGGCGAAGACACGAAAAGCGATGGCTGTCATCTGCTGGCCTCCGGTCGGGGCGAACGCCCGGTTGGACGGACGATCTCGTCAACTGCCGAGTCGAGGCGCGAGCCTCGGGAACCTGGTCGTCGATCCTGCCCGCGTCTGACCCGCGGGACTGCTGCGCTTTAGCTCAGGGACCTGGCTTCCTCCCGGGTGGCCGCGCCGCGGGTCGAGCGTCTCCCCGCTGCGGCCGGGCGCCCTCGGTGCGAACGCATACCGTGGCTAGATTCTCATGTGATCTAAGACTATACCAAAGAGGGCAAAAGCGGTCAATGACACAAATTCAGCCACCCTCAGAGCAGGAAATCTTCAGATCTGAAAGCACGTTATCGAACCGGCGGGGTCAGCCGTCAGTGCCCGGCCCCCGCCTCCGCGACGCCGTGGAAGCCCGTGTCCAGCAACCACAGCGAGACGAGGCCGGGCTGCCCATTTCCGCTGGGCGCGCAGGCCACCAAGCGCCTGGAATTGCTGCCGTTCCGCAGAATCTGCCGCCCGCCCGCCACGATCGCGCTGGCGCCGCGGCGCGCCAGCGCGGCGATCTCGGCGTCGACGACGAACACCGGCCGTGGCCCGCCCCCTGCCGCCAGTCCGGACAGATAGGCGGCCAGCGCCCGCCGCCCTTCCGCCGCCAGCTCCGGCTCACCGTGCGCGAAATTCACGCGGTGCGTCTCGACGATGGCCGGCTCGCCCCGCCGCCAGGCGGTCTCGGTCTGCGCCAGGGCGGAGGCGACGACATGCGCGGGATCGGGAGCCTGCACCGGCTCGAGGCGCACGTTGCGTTCCAGGTAGACGCGGTCCGGGTGCCCGACGCGCGCCCACTGCCGCTCGAGCACCTTGAGCGCCCGGCCGAACGCGCCGGGCGGCAGTCCGGGGTGGCGCTGCTCGCGCTTGGCCTGGATCACCCGCAAACCGCGCGAAGCCCACAGGGACTCGCAGCGGCCGTCCCAGGTGTAGTCCGGCGCGATGATCGCTCCGGCCGGCCTCCCGAACGCCCGCCGGAAGATGGCCAGGCCGGCATCCAGTTCGGCCGCCAATTCGGCGGTCGTGCGCCAGGGCCCCAACTCGCGCGCGGCCTCGCTGCCGGGAAAGAGCATGATGCCGCGCTCGGCCGCCGCCAGGGCCGGCCCTCCGGCCGCGACCGCCTGGCGCCGGCGCTCGGGGTCGTAGTGCCAGGCGGCGTGGTACTCGGGATACCAGACCCCGGCCGCGAGCGCCTCGGCGACCGCCCGCCACAGCCCCGGCCGCTCGTAGGCCACAGGCAGATCGGGCAGGTCGCGCCGCCCCCAATCCCGGCCGTTCCATTCGAGCGCCGACATGACGTAGTTCGGCTGCAGCACAGCCGGCCGGCCGTCGCGCCCACGGCAGCCGGCGAGCACCGCCGCGAGTCGAGCCACGCTGGCGCTGTCCTCGAGCGTGGAGTTCCAGTAGACCGCGGGGAAGTGGCCCGGCGACAGGGTCTCCCGCTCCAGGCCGCTCCAGGCGTCGCTCTCAGGCACGAAGCCGGCAAGGCCCCAGTCATCGCTCTCCAGCGCGACCGCGCGCAACCGCCGCCAGTCGACCGCGGACGGCTGTCCGCTCGTCAACAGCGCCGCGGCCGCCACGGCGGCCACCGCCGCGATCACCCAGATGCCGCCCCAGCCTCGCGCCATGACGTCCCCCGCCCCGTTCCGGTCAGTCGCCGTTCAGGCGTGCCCACCACAGGCGTCCGCAGGACAGCCCGTGCCTCCGGATCGCCGCCGCCAGCCGCGCCGCTTCGCCCGCGGGACGCGGCCGTCCGCCCGCCAGCATCGCCAGCACCGCGGCCACATCCAGGGGCCAGCGGTTGGGGGCCGTGCCGCAATCGGCCACCCTGGCGGCCAGCGCCGCCGGCAACGCGCGCCTAAAGGCGTCCAAGGAGATCAGCGGCCCCCGCCGGTCCGGCGCCAGGCGCGCCAGGAATGCCTGCAACTCGCGGTAATTGGCCGCCGCCGCGCCGGGCGTCGGTTCATCCTCGATCACGAACAGCGAGCCGCCCGGCCGCAGCAGATCGAGCCACGACTCGAGGAATCCGCAGCGCGGATCGGCCGCCATCAGGTGGCGGACCAGATTCGGAGCCAGCAGCAGGTCCAGCGAAGACGGGCGCAGCGGCGGCCATCGCGCGTCGCCGCGCACTGACACACCCGCCGCCAGCTGCGGCGGCGCGCTGTCGAGGCCCGCGCACCAGATGCCGAGCGCCCGCAGACGCCTCAGCAGCACACCGTCGCCGCAACCGAGTTCCACCGCGCGCCAGGAGACGGGCGCTGCCCGGCACAGCTCAGCGATCGTCTCCGGTACGGGGTCGAACGGCACGAGGCGCGTCCTCCGGCTCGGCCGGGGCACCGGTGGTGCCGTCGCGCTGGGCGGCCCGGACGCGGGCCACGCGCTGCCGCTCGGCCTGCAGGTCGATGATGTCCGCGACGTCCTGTTCCATGCGCCCGGTCAGCTTGTCCAGTCGGTCGTCGAGGCCCAGCGCGTACGACACCTCGCTGAAGAGATCCAGGCCGAGCCGGCGATTCCGCAGGTGGCGCTGGGCGCCGAGTTGCGCCGCCAGCATCCACAGACCCATCGCCGGCAGCCCCAGCCAGGCGATGTTCAGGAAGTCGCTCAGCGCGAACAGCGTGGTGCCGGTGGTCACCAGCAGCAGGCAGGCCGTGGCGCCCGCCGGCGAGAAGCCGAGCCGCAGCAGTCGGTGGTGCAGGTGGAAGTCGTCGGCCTGGAAGATCGAAGTACGTCGCCGGTAGCGACGGACGATCGTGGTGCCGGTGTCCCAGATCGGCACGATCATCGGCGCCAGCAGGACGGGCAACTGGATGGGCGCGCTCTGGCTGAGGTTCAGCATCAGGCTGGCCAGCACCAGTCCCATCCACATGCTGCCGGAGTCGCCGAGGAAGATCTTCCGCTTGCTGACGTTCCAGTAGAAGAACGCCATCGTCGCGCCGCAGACCGTGGCCGCGAAGAGCGTCGAGTACATCTCCTGCACGGCCATCGAGATGACCACGAGCGCGGCCGAGGCCAGCACGCTGATGCCGCTGGCCAGGCCGTCGAGGCCGTCGATCAGGTTCATGGAGTTGATGAACCCGAGGTACCACAGCAACGTCACCGGCCAGGCCCAGCCGCCCAGGGGGATCGTCCCGACCACGGGCATCGTCACCGTGTCGAGGCGCTGGCCGAAGAGCATCAGCGCGAGGATGACCAGCAGCTGCCCGTAGAGCTTCTTCTCCGCGTGGATCCCGAAGCGGTCATCGCCCACTCCCAGGGCCAGGATCGCCAACCCGGCGCCGCTGAGGATGCCCAGCCACGACCACGGCAGGCGCGTGTCGAGGATCACGTGCTCCAGGAAGAACAGCGCGCAGAAGAACGAGATGAAGATGGCCATGCCGCCGGTGCGGGGAACCGGCTCGCGGTGCGCTCGGCGGTATCCGGGATGGTCGACGATCTCGGTCAGGAAGCCGAGGTTCCGGAAGTGCGGCTGGACGAGCCACGACATCAGGAACGCTGCCGCGAATCCGAGCAGAGCGACGATTTCGAGCTTCACGATACCTCCCGCCGACGCCGGATCGCCCGACCGCACCCCCCTCCGGGCACGGTTGCAACCTACGGCAACCCCGCCGGGCAGGCAATCATTTTCTGGCCGCGGCCGGCGCGGCGATCTCGGCGTAAGCCGCTGCCGTCAGGTCAGCTGTGCGTTCCCAGGTCCAGGTCGCGGCCCGTCGCCGGCCGCCAGCCGCCAGCGCGGTTCGCAGGGCGGCGTCGCGAGCCAGCCGGAACATGGCGTCGGCCAGCGCCTGCGTGTCCTGCGGGTCCACCAGGAGCGCCGCGTCACCGGCGACCTCGGCCGTCGCCCCCCTGTCGGCTGTCAGAACCGGAAGGCCGCAGCCCATCGCTTCGAGCACCGGCAGGCCGAAACCTTCGTCCAGGGAGGGGAAGACCAGCGCCAGCGCCGCGGCGTACAAAGCCCTCAGGTCGGCGGGCGCGCACCAACCCGTCACGCGGACGCGCCCGGCCAGAGACGGGCGCGCCAGCCGCTCGCGCACCGGCCCGAGACCCCAGCCCTCGGGCCCCGCCAGGCAGAGGTCGGGCGCCTGCCCATCCGTGCGGACCACAAGCCGTTCGTAGGCTTCCAGCAGACGCGGGAGATTCTTGCGGGGCTCCAGGCGCCCGACGAACAGGAAGAACGGATGGGCCACGGGCGCGGGCGCAGGCAGGTCGCCGGCGAGCGCCCAGGCCGGCGTGCCGTGCGGCACCTCCCGCACGCGATCGGCCAGACGCGGAAACGCGCCGGTCAGCGCCGCCGCCGTGGTCCGGCTGTTGGCCAGCAGCAGGCGGGCGCGGGCCAGCGACGCCGGCACCGCCGCGCTCAGCCACGCCCGGCGGGGCTGGGGTATCACCTCCGGCATCGTCCGCCAGGCGAGGTCGTGCACGGTCAGCACCACCGGACACGGGGCCGCCCACGGCGCGACCGGCTGCAATCCGTGCACCAGCGCGGCCCCCCAGCGACGGCAGGCCACCGGCAGCAGCACCTGACGGGTCCACTCACGGCGGGTCGCGTCGCCTGCCGGGACCACCTCCAGGCTCCAGCCGGGCCGGTCGCGCAGATCGGCGAACACGTCGTCATCGCCGGCGACGACCACGAACGCGAAGCCGCGGTCCCGCGCCGCCAGCGCGGCGATCAGTTCGCGAGCCCCGCCCGCCACGCCGGTCGGCTGCCCGCGCATCGCCAGGGCTTCGAGCACGATGACCGGCGCCGCCGTCATCGCGCCTCCGGCGCGCGGCGCGCCTCCAGCAGCGCGGTCGCGAGCAGTCCCAGCGCCACCCAAGCGTGCGCCAGATTGTACTGTGCGAACGTCAGGGTCTGCACCGCGATGCCGAGCGCCGCCACCGCGCAGGCGCCGATCCGCTCCCGGTGCCGCGGCTCGGCCAGCCGGCCGGCGCGGCGCACCTCGCGCAGCAAACCCACGCAGATCCACGCCGACATCGCGGCGCCCACGAGACCGGTCTCGCACAGCACCAGTGCCGGGAAGTTCGCGACGACCGGCCAGGTGAACATCGCCTGCAGGCCCGTCGGATCGACGAGCGCCGGGAAGTGCCAGCCGAACTGCCCCCAGCCGATGCCCACCACCGGGCTGAGCAGCCAGGCGCGCCACGCCGCCTGCAGCGAGTACAGGCGCGTGAGGTTCGACCAGTCGTGTTCGCTGAACGACTGGGCCAGCCGCCGCCACGGAAGGGTGAGGCCGTCCCAGCCCCCCGTCACCGCGATCGCGCCCAGGCCCATCAGTCCGATCATGACCGACAGCGCCGCGGGCGACCGCCAGCGCCGCGACCGGCCCGTCGCCACGGCGGCGGAAGCGGCGCCCGGCGGCGACGGCGCTCCCGCCGCCGGCCTGGACCGCCGCCACCAGGCCGCGGCCACGGCGGCGGCGAGCGCCCCGAGCCAGGCGCCGCGGGACCAGGTCAGCAGCAGCAGCAGCGCCAGCAGCCACGCCGCAACCAGGCGCCGGGCGCGTGACCAGCCGGTCAAAGCCACCAGCGGCAGGACCAGCAGCAGGTAGTTGCCCAGGTAGAGCGGCTCGCAGGCCGTGCCGCGCAGGCGCGGCACGTCAGTGAATCGATCCCCGACGTACAGCAAGGTCGAGCCGCTGAGGATCGACGGGTTGGACGTGAACACCCGGTCCAGGCCCGCCAGCAGCAGCAGCGGCTCGGCGCCGGACACCTGCTGCAGCCCGCCGTACGCCGCCTGCAGCAAGCCGCCGGCGACCAGGCACGAGGCGCTGCGCCGCCAAGCCTCCGCTCCCTCCAGATGCAGCACCGGCCACATCGCAAACGACGTCATGATCGCCAGCTGCACGATCTGCTTCAGGAAACGCGTCCAGGCTTCGCCGACGGGCGCCGTCGCCGGCGCCACGACCAGACCGATCCCCGAGACCACGACCGCGGCAACCAAAAGCAGCGCAGCCCGGCGCCAGGCCGGCGGCACCCGGCGCGCGTGGCGCGGCCGGCCGGCGGCCAGCCAGGCGCCCAGCAGCAACACCCACGAGGGCTGCAGGCCAGCTCCGGCATCGCGCCCGCTGAGCAGGATGATCAGGTCGGCGCCGATCCACGGCAGGCAGAACAGCGCGGCGCACCACAGCGCAAGGGCGGCCGCCGGCAGGCCGGGTGCGGTGGTGGGGACGGGCATCGGCGCGGGGCACCTCGCGGCAGGGGGGTCGGCGGACCAGTGACGACGGCACGGTAGGCCAGGCCCGTTCTGCGGTCCACTCAAAACGCGTATCGTGGGTTGTGCCGTCGAGATTGCGTCCGGCCCGGCAGTTGCCTGGGCTGGACATGAACACCAGCCAAGGCACCTTCATTCCGCC
>VGXH01000088.1 GCA_016873405.1 bacterium | reverse complement strand
AACTCGAGCGCCCAGCCGCGCTGCGCGACATCCTGCTGCCGCAGCCCGACGCCCTCGCCGCGCGCGATCCGCACCTGCGCGTGCACCAGGTCGATGCCCGTGACCAGCTCGGTCACCGGGTGCTCGACCTGCAGGCGGGTGTTCATCTCCAGGAAATAGAACTCGCCGCCCGGGGCCAGGATGAACTCCACGGTGCCGGCCCCGCGGTAGTCCACGGCGCGGGCGGTCTGCACCGCGGCCTCGCAGATGCGCGCGCGCAGCTCCGGCGTCAGCGAGGGGGAGGGGCTCTCCTCGATCAGCTTCTGGTGGCGCCGCTGCACCGAGCACTCGCGCTCGAAGAGGTGGATGACGCCGCCGCGGCCGTCGCCCAGCACCTGGACCTCGACGTGCTTGGGATCCTCGATGTACTTCTCGACGAAGATGGCGTCGTTGCCGAACGACTTGCCCGCCTCGCCCATCGTCTGGCGCAGGGCCGCCGCCATGTCCGCGGCCGCGCGCACGATGCGCATGCCCTTGCCGCCGCCGCCCGCCGACGCCTTCAGCAGCACCGGGAAGCCGATGCGCTCGGCGATCTCGCCGGCGATCCGCGGGTCGCGCACGGCTTCCTCGGTTCCCGGCACCACGGGCACGCCGCTCTGCAGCATCTTGCGCCGCGAGGAGAGCTTGTCGCCCATGACCTCCATCGACTCGGCGGTCGGTCCGATGAAGACCAGGCCCGCGGACTCGACCAGGCGCGCGAAGGCGGCGTTCTCCGACAGGAAGCCGTAGCCGGGGTGGATGGCGCCGGCGCCGGTGGCCAGGGCGGCCTCGATCAGGCGGCTGCCGACCAGGTAGCTCTCGCCGGAGGGGGCCGGGCCGATGGCGACGGCCTCGTCGGCGACCAGCGCGTGCAGCGCGGTCCGGTCGGCCTCGGAGTACACCGCGACCGTGCCGAGGCCCAGCTCACGGAGGCCCTGGATCACGCGCACGGCGATCTCGCCGCGGTTGGCCACCAGGACCTTGTCGAAGGGCCGCGCGCGGTCGCCGGCCGCCGGGTGCTTCCTGCTCACGCGTGGCTCCTACAGCGGGATGTTGCCGTGCTTCTTCGGCGGCAGGGTCTGCTTCTTGTTGCGCAGGCTGTTCAGCGCGTCCACCAGGTGGCGCCGCGTGTCGGCCGGCTCGATGACGTCGTCCAGGTAGCCGAGGCCCGCCGCGATGAAGGGGTTGGCGTAGGTCTCGTTGTACTCGTCGACCAGCCGCCTGCGCTCGGCGGCGGGATCGCCGCTGTCGGCGATCGCCTGGCGGTAGAGGATGTTGACCGCGCCCTCGGGGCCCATCACGGCCAGTTCGGCGCCCGGCCAGGCCACGTTGTAGTCGGCGCGGATGTGCTTGCTGTTCATGACGTCGTAGGCGCCGCCGTAGGCCTTGCGCGTGATGACCGTCAGCTTCGGCACCGTCGCCTCGCAGAACGCGTACAGCAGCTTGGCGCCGTGCTTGATGATGCCGCCGAACTCCTGCTCGGTGCCGGGCAGGAAGCCGGGCACGTCCTCGAACACGACCAGCGGCACGTTGAAGCAGTCGCAGGTGCGCACGAAGCGCGCGCCCTTGAGGCTGGCGTTGATGTCCAGCACGCCGGCCTGGAAGCGCGGCTGGTTGGCGACGATGCCGACCGCCCGTCCGTCCAGCCGCGCGAAGCCGCAGATCAGGTTCTGCGCATGGCGCGGCTGCACCTCCAGGAAATCGCCGTCGTCGACCACCAATCTGATCACCTCGAGCATGTCGTAGGGCTTGCGGCTGTCGTCGGGCACGATCGAATTCAGGCGTTCCTCGCGACGGTCCGGCGCGTCGGCGGGCGCGACGCGCGGGGGATCCTCGAGGTTGTTCTGGGGCAGGAAACCCAACAGGCGGCGTGTCAGCAGCAGGCAGTCGGCGTCCGAGGCGGCCATGAAATGGCAGACGCCGCTCTTCGTGGAATGGGTGTTGGCCCCGCCCAGTTCCTCGAACGTCACGTCCTCGTTGGTCACCATCTTGATCACGTTCGGCCCGGTGACGAACATATAGCTGGTGCGGTCGACCATCAGCGTGAAGTCCGTGATCGCGGGCGAATAGACGGCGCCGCCGGCGCAGGGGCCCATGATGGCCGAAATCTGGGGGATCACGCCCGAGGCCATTGTGTTGCGCCAGAAGATCTCGGCGTAGCCGGCCAGCGAGCGCACGCCTTCCTGGATGCGCGCGCCGCCGCTGTCGTTCAGCCCGATCACGGGACACCCGTTCTCGAGCGCCTGGTCCATCAGGCGGCAGATCTTCAGGGCGTTGGCCTCGCTCATCGAGCCGCCGAAGACGGTGAAGTCCTGCGCGAAGACGTAGACCTGCCGGCCGTCGACGCGCCCGACGCCGGTCACCATGCCGTCGCCGACCGGGCGGTTTCGATCCATGCCCATCTCGTGGCTGCGGTGGCGCACGAAGACGCCCGTCTCCTGGAAGCTGCCCTCGTCCAGCAGCAGATCCACGCGCTCGCGCGCGGTCAGGCGGCCCGAGTCGTGGATCTTCGCGATCTTGTCGGGGCCGCCGCCCTCGAGAGTCTGGCGGCGCAGGGCGCGCAGGCGGGCGAGCTTCTCCTCGAACGAATGCGGCATGGCGTCCTCTCCGGCGGTGTTCCCGGCACGGGTGAGCGGCGTCTGGGCGGCGGTCAGGATAGCAGATCGGGCAGGAGGGACCTAGCCGGAATCGGCAGGGGAGGCGAACTCAGCCGCGGCCTTCCATGCGCTTGAGGACGAGCCGGTCCACGACCGCGGCGAGCGCCCGGTGGCTGGTGGGCTTGAGGATGAAGTCGGCCACGCCGGCCTCGCGCGCCTGCTGCTCGTTGAAGCTGTCGCGGAAGCCCGTGCAGAGCGCGACCGGGATGTCCGGCCGCACCTCGTGGATCCGCTGCGCCAGGCGCACGCCCGATATGTGCGGCATGATCTGGTCGGTGATGACGATGTCGAACAGCGCGGGCGTCTGCGAGAAGTCGGCCAGCGCGGTGCGGGCGTCCAGGTGCGTCACCACGCGGTAGCCGAGTCGCCGCAGGCCGCGCGCAAGGACCTGCGCGACCATCTCCTCGTCATCGACCAGCAGGATGGTGGCGCGCGGCGGGCCGGCCGCCGCCGGAGCCTCGGGCTCGACGGACTCCGGTTGGACCGGGCCGGAGGGCGCGCGCGTGATGTTGGTGACGGCGGTGTCGGCGCCCGCGGCCACGCGCCAGGCGATCAGCGGGAACCACAGTTCGCAGGCGCGACGGTCGGGTCGGACGGCCTCGGACACGACGAGCGTGCCCTGGCCCTCGATCTCGTGGCAGAGGGCGGCCAGCATCGCGCACTCGAGCGGCAGCGGGACGCCTCGCTCGTCCGCCTCGACCGCGAACCCGAGGCGGGCGTACGCCCCCGGCGTCAGGGTCGCCCCGGCGCCTTCGCGCGGTTGTTCGAGACGCTGTTCCTCCAGCCGGATCGTGACGCGCCCGCCGGCGCCGCCGAGCGCCTGGACGAAGGCGCTGCCGAGGCTGACGATGGTCTGCTGCACGCCGGCGCGCGTGGCCAGCACCGGGCCGACCTGCCGCAGGTCGGCCCGCACCTCGATCGTCGTCGGCACGACGTCCTGGAGCAGCTTGACCGTGTCGCGGACCACCTTCAACAGGTCCTGCGGGCGCCGGGCCTGGTCGGCGTCGCGGTAGAAGTCGCCGAGTTCGTGGACCAGGTCGGCGGCCTGGTTGCCTGCCTTCAGCAGGCGGTCCAGTTCCTGGCGCGCGGGGGCGGGCAGCCCTGTCTCGTGGCTGGCCAGCCTGGCGCTGCCGAGCATCGCCGCCAGGAGGTTGTTCAGGTTGTTGACGATGCCGCCGGCCAGGATGCCGACAGCCTCCAGACGCCGGGCGTCCAGCAACTGCTGGCGCAGCCTTCCGATCTCGGCATTGCGCCGGTCGACGCGGGCCGCGCAGTGGCGCGCCCGGCGTCGCTCCCGCAGGTAAAGGAACGCGGCGACGGCGCAGGCGCCGGCCAAGAGGACCGCGAGGGCCAGCAGGGGCGATGTCTGGCTGCCTGGCAACGGGTTTCCTGCCTGTGGGTTGCCCGGACCGTCGGGTGCCGTCCGGATCGGCGCCCGCGGGGATTCCACCCCCATAGGATACGCGTAAATCCGACCGGCGTCATCAACTGAAATGCGGAAGCCGGGCCCCGGCGGCGACCCCGCGAGAAAGGCGAGGGCGGCCAGGGGCCGCCCTCGCGCCATGATCGGAACCGGATCCCGGCTACCGGAAGGTCGCCTTCAGGCTGCCGAGGCTGACCGACTCGAGATCCACCGAGCAGTTCACCAGGCTGATGCCGTTGGCGAAGGGCTCGACGATGTAGTCGCCACACGCGTCGTGCAGGATGCCGGTCGCGTTGTTGTAGCACTGGCCCTCGGCGACGCTCGCGAAGTTGTACCAGAAGCTGCCGAACACCAGGTCGGTCCCGTCCAGTGCATCGACAGCCCAGTTGCCCCCGCCGAGGTTGAAGCCCGCGGGCACCGTCATGCCGTCGATGACCATGATGGTGACGCTCTCCCACTGCTTGGGAGAAGCCATCAGGGCGGCCGCGGTGACGTAGTTCACGGGCGGCACGGGCGCGGTTCCGGTCTTCAGCACGTAGCCGTAGATCCCGCCCGCGGGGATGTCGATGGCCGACAGACCGCAGACTTCCTTGAACACGCCGCAGATGCTGACCACGTCGCCCGGCACGAACGCATGGCCGGGGTAGTAAACCCAGATGGCGTCCCAGGCGCCGTGCGGCGCCTGCGAGACGTAGAAACCCGAGGCGCGTACGGCCGTGACCACCGCGTTGCACGGGGTGACCAACGTGTTGACGCCGGTGGGCGAATTCATCTGCAGCGTGTGGATCGAGGTCGACGTCGGGCAGGCGCAGGCGATGCCCGCGGCGAGCGCACTGACTGCCAGCAGAGCGAGAGCAATTGTCCTCATCGTGATCCCCCCGGTTGTCGTCCTGACGGCTGCGCCGCCTGTTCGTCTCAATCTATGCTTCCCGGGAGCCCCCCACCGAACTCGGTTGATGGCGGTCATCACGTGGGCGCCGGATGACGTTCCATACGGTGACTCAAGCGGACGATACCACCGGCTTTTCGAGGTGTCCAGCCAAAAAAAGTCAGCGGATGTGTTTTTTTTCGACCCCGGACCGAGGAAATCCGGCGGGAATGAGTTCCGATGCCCCTGAGTTTGATGCCAGATGCGTCCGGAGAGGGCTTGCGTTTCAGTCAAATGTATTAACAATAATGAGTTGTGGCGTTTGCCGGTCGCCGGTCCGGGAGGCGAAGGCCAACGGTGGACCCGGACCGGCCGGGCCGGTTATAGTGCGCACCAGCCGGCCTCGGGGCCGGGTCACCCCAACCGGATGGGCCGCAGCCATGACCTACGCGAATCTGCTGTGCGACGTGACCGACGGTGTCGCGACCGTGACCGTCAACCGCCCCGACAAGCTGAATGCCCTGAATGCGGCGACCATCGCCGAGCTGGAGACCTGTTTCGGCCGCCTGGCCGGAGACGACGCCGCGCGGGTCGTCGTCCTGACCGGCGCCGGTCCGAAGGCGTTCGTGGCAGGCGCCGACATCGCCGAACTGGCGATGCTCGGCGCCGCCGAAGGCCAGCGGCTGGCCCGGCGCGGGCAGGCGCTCATGGACCTGGTCGAAGGTCTCGGCAAGCCGGTCGTCGCGGCCGTCAACGGCTTCGCCCTGGGCGGCGGCTGCGAACTGGCGCTGGCCTGCTCGTTCCGCTGGGCCGCCGACACCGCGAAGCTGGGCCTGCCCGAGACCGCGCTGGGCCTGATCCCCGGCTACGGCGGCACGCAGCGCCTGGCGCGCCTGGTCGGCCGCGGCCGCGCGCTGGAACTGATCCTCCGCGGCAACATGGTCACCGCCTCCGAGGCCGAGGCGATCGGGCTGGTCAACCGCGTGCTGCCGGCGGCGGACCTGTCGTCGGCCGTGGCGCAGATGGCGCGCGAGATCGCCGCCCGTTCCCGGTTGACGCTGCGCTGTGCGCTCGAGGCGGTCCACGGCGGGCTCGGGACCGACCTTGCCGCCGGCCTGCGGCTGGAAGCCGGGCTGTTCGGCGTCGTGGCTTCGTCCGACGACGGGCACGAGGGCTGCCGCGCCTTCCTGGAGAAACGGGCGCCGCGGTTCAACGATCGCTGAGCGGGGTTGAACCGGAGGCGGGGCGGACCTGCCGCGGGCTTTCGGGAACGTCCCGCGTCGGGCGTTCCCGCGCCGCCGTCCCAAGCAATCCGGACCCTCCGCGTCAGGTAACGCGCGGCGGAACAATTCCTTTGGGCCGCCCACGGGCCCCGACTATCTTTGCCGTCGACGACCCCGCGCCTCCGCAACCCGCGACCCCGAGGTGGCCCCCATGCAAGAGAAAGCGGCGCTCGACGTCCCCTTCATGGAGGTCGACGGCGAGCTGTGCAAGGGCTGCCAGCTCTGCCTGGCCGTCTGCCCGAAGAGCGTGATCGCGATCAGCGAGAAGCTCAACAGCGCGAGCTATCACCCCGCGTACTACACCGGCGCCGACTGCACCGGCTGCGGGCTGTGCTTCTACGCGTGCCCCGAACCGGGCGCCATCCGCGTCTTCAAACCGTAGGCCGCCGCGCCGGCGCGCGACGACGCGCGCGGCGCGAAGGCACAGGCCGCACGCAGGAAACGAGGAGTCATGGCCAGACAATTCATGAAGGGTAACGACGCCATCGTCGTCGGCGCGCTCGCCGCCGGCTGCCGAGCCTACTACGGCTACCCGATCACACCCGCCAGCGAGATCGCGCATGCCGCCTCCCTGCATTTCCCGGCGCTCGGCGGCGTTTTCATCCAGGCCGAGAGCGAAGTGGCCGCGATGAACATGGTCTACGGCTCGGCCGGCATGGGCGTGCGCACGATGACGGCCTCGTCCAGCCCCGGCTTCAGCCTCAAGCAGGAGGGGCTGTCGTACTGCGCGGGCGCGGAACTGCCGTGCGTCGTGGTCAATATCGTGCGCGGCGGGCCCGGCCTCGGCAACATCGCGCCCGAGCAGGCGGACTACTTCCAGATCACCAAGGGCGGCGGCCACGGCAACTACCGGCTGATCGCCCTGGCCCCGAACGGCGCCCAGGAGATG
>VGXH01000087.1 GCA_016873405.1 bacterium | reverse complement strand
CCGGTTGCCACCTCCGGCGGGCATCCGCTATGTTCTCGCGCCGAGTTCCGCCGCGCCGCCCTCGACGGAGGCGCCGCGGGCGGCCCGGGAGCAGCGAGCGGGGCGCGCGGGAGCGCAAGGGAGCGCAACAAGACGGCCGGCGGAGGTCCGAACGGTGGCGGCGAACATCCATGTCGCGGAGTGCGAGTACGGGCGAGGGATCTTCGCGGCGCGCGGCATCCGCCTCGGCGAGACGATCCTGACCTTCCGCGGCCGCCGCTACGACCGGGACGATCCGATCCACGCCACCGCGGACGCCTCGCTGCTGCTGCAGACCGGCACGCGGACGTACATCCTGCCGGAGGCGCCGTCGGTCTACGTCAACCACTCCTGCGCGCCGAACGCCGGGCTGGTCGCCAACCGCCGGCTGGTGGCGCTGGTCGACATCCTGCCGGGCGAACACATCGCCTTCGACTACTCCACGAGCATGGACGACGGGATGTGGACCCTGGACTGCCGCTGCGGCCACAGCGAGTGCCGCGGCCTGGTCGAGGATTTCCGGCACCTGCCGGCGCCCCTGCGGCGGCGGTATCTCGAGCAGGGCATCGTGCAGGGGTTCATCGCGCGCCGCTATCGCCCGCGCTCGGAAGCCGGCGACGACGCCGCGCAGCGGGCCATCGCCTGAGTCGGCCGGGCGGCGACGCCGCCCGAGCGGCCTCAGCCGCCCACGAACTCCAGGTGGTCCACCCGCGGGATCAGCCCCGCCGCGTGGCCGCGCCCGAGCAACTCGGTGATGGCCGCCCTGCCGCGCTCGCCGTAGTCGAGCGTCCACTCGTTGACGTACATCCCCACGAACTCGTCGGCCAGCTCGACGCCCATGTCGCGCGCCCAGCCCAGCGCGTAGTCCAGCGCGGCGGCGCGGTTGTCCAGGCTGTAGCGGATCGAGGCGGTCAGGATGTCGCTGATGTCACGCATGGCCGCGCCGTGGCGCTTGTGGATGGCGTTGCCACCGAGGGGCAGCGGCCAGTCGCTGCGGCCGGTCGTCTCCCACCACCAGCGACCCAGGTTCAGGCACTCGACCAGCCCGGCCTCGCGGTAGGTGAGCTGGCCCTCGTGGATGATCAGGCCGGCCGGGAACTCGCCGGCGGCCACGCGCGCGATGATCTCGTCGAAGGGCACCACCACCGGCCGGCAGCTCCCGATCGCCAGCTGCAGTTCCAGCCAGGCCGAGGTCATCTTCCCCGGAATGGCGATGGTCAGCCCGGTCAGGTCGCGCGGGGCGATGGGCTCGCGCGCGACGACCATCGGCCCGTAGCCGAAGCCCATGCTCGCCCCGGCCGGCAGCAGCGCGTACTGGTCGAGCACGTAGGCGTAGGCGTGGATGCTGATCGCCGTGATGTCCAACTCGCCGCGCGTGGCGCGCTCGTTCAGCGTCTGGATGTCCTGCAGCACGTGCCGGAACCGGTAACGCCCGGTGTCCAGCTTGTCGCGGGCCAGTCCGTAGAACATGAAGGCGTCGTCGGGATCGGGGCTGTGGCCGAGCGTCAGTTCGATGCTGCCGGACATGCGGACTCCTGGCGGCCGCCCGGCGGCGGCCGCCGGCGTGGACACGTGGCGTGGATAGGTGGCGGGCGGTGGTCAGGAACGACTGCGCCGCACCAGGACCAGGGCGCCGATGATAACCAACACCAGCAGCGCGGCCAAGGGCAGCGGCAGCCCGCCGCCCTTGTCGCCGGCCTCGCCCGGCGCGGGCGCGGCGGCGACCGTCGCCGATTCCGGCTCGCTGGCGAACAGCTGCTCGGGCTCGCCGGCCGGCGTCCCGGCGTGCAGCCTGACCACGAGCGATTCGCCCGCCGCCAGCGGCGGCCCGGGGCGGCGGACGTAGCCCGGCGCCGAGGACTCGTCCGGCGCCAGCAGCCCCGCTCCTTCGATCAACACCGAGGGCGGGGCCACCAGCAGGCTCCAGGCCGCCACCGCCAGGTCGCTGCCGACCGCCAGTTCCAGCACGTCGTCCCAGGGAGCGCGCGCGACCAGCCGGACCTGGTTCGCCCCCGGGGTCAGCGGCATCGCCAGCGCGGCGCGCGGGCCGGCGACCGTGACCGTCACCGGGGTGGGATCGGGACCCCGCCGGTAAGAGGCCTCGACCGCCGCGGCGCCCGCCGGCAGGGGCAGGGCGAAGGTGCCGGCCGGCAGCAGGACGGTGGCCTGGGGGCGGGTCTCATTGGCGATGGTGGCCAGGATCTCCAGCTCGGCCGCGGCGCCGCGCTGCCGCACGACGACGTTCAGGCCGGTCAAAGCCAGCCCCTCACGGGCCTCGGTGACGCTGAAGACGTCCAGCTGCAGCGGACCGGCCAGCAGGTCGCTGCCCCGCTTCTGCCACCAGTAGGGCACGCCCTGGTACCACAGCGTCAGCACGTACTGGCCGATGTCCTTGACCGGCACCCCGGGCGCGGTGAACGACGGCCCGGACGGCTGCGCATCGTAGATCGTGTTGAGCCGGCCGGCGATGTAGTCGATGACCAGGCGCTCGGCGGCGGCCGGCTGGCCGGTTGTCGCGTCGCGAACGAAAAACTGCAGGTCGGCCGGGCTGCCGGCCACGGCCTGGGCATCCGCGGCCGGGACGGCCGGGCCGCCGGCCAGGGCGAGCGTCAGGGTCAGCGCCAGCGTCGCCGCCGGGCTCAGCGGGCGCCGGGGGGCAGTGGGCGTCGGCATGGCGCGTTCCTTTCCGTGGCCGCGGCGCGGCGGGATTCCCGACCGGCGCGGGGGGGCGGCGGAAGCGCGCCTGCCGTCTTGAGTTCCCCGCGGCCATCCGGTACATTCGCCGTCAGTATCGGCCAACTCGCCGCCCGCTTCAACCAGAGGGTTGGATGATGACCCGTCCGCTCGGCCCGACGATGCTGCTGCTGGCGCTGGCCCTGACGGTGTTCCTCGCCGCGCCGGCCGCCGCCCAGCGCAATTGGGAGACGTACCGATCCCAGCTCACGGCCCTGCGCCCGCGCGAATCGTTCCAGTTCCGCGTGTCCTTCGCTGAGATCCAGGTGCGTTCGTGGCGGCTGGTCGTCGATGGCGGCCTGGACCGCTGCGACCTGAACGTCCTGCGGCTGCGCGACGAGTCCCTGCTCTACTTCAAGACGGACGAGTCCCGCCACGAGGTACTGGTGCCGTGGGGGCGGGGCGAGGAGATCATCGTCGTGGTCACCAACCGCGACCGTCAGGCGAACTTCACGATCGCCCTGCAGGGGCCGCCGCGCGACCAGGTGCATGCCGCGTACGGCTACCACGTCAACCGCGCCCTGGAGGCGTTCGCGGCGGGCCGTCGCCTCGAGGCCGAAGCCAACTGCCGCTCGGCGCTGCTCGCCGATCCGCGCGACGGCGTGGCCAAGGTCCTGCTGGCCGGCTTCCTGCGCGACGGACAATACCTGGACCAGGCCTCGGCCCTGGTTCAGGAGGCGCTCGCCGACAGCCTGCCCGGGGACATGCGCTCGCTGGCGCTGGACCTGCGCGCGGATCTGCGCCGGCTGCGGGCGCCGCTGCCGCTGCCGGTCCGCCAGGGCCTCGAGGAGTCCGAGCGCGAACTGGCCGCCGGCCGTCCGGCCGCCGCCCTGGCGGCGTGCGGGGCGCTGCTCGACAGCGAACTGGAGTACGACGCGCCGGCCCGCGCGGCGCTGCTGACGGCGAAGGGGCGCGCCCTGGCCGGGCTGGAGCGGAACTTCGAGGCCATCGACGCCTTCACGCAGGCCCTGGCGCTGTGGCGCGACCGCGGCGACGCGGCGGTGGTGTACTTCCACATGGGTCGGCTGTACGCCGCGATGGACAATCCGGCCCAGGCCGAGGGCGCCTACGCCATGGCGCTGCAGAACGGCCTGCCCAGCGGTCTGGCGCTGCAGGCGCGAGAAGCCCTCAAGGAACTGCACGAACGCCTGCCGGCGACCGTGCGCTGACGCCCGGGGATCCCAGGTGGAGTACCGCGCCGACTGCTTCCACTTCCGCGGCGACATCCCCTGCGCGCCGCACAAGCGCGCCGGCGTGCACTGCGACGGCTGCCCCGAGTACCGGGCCCGGGCGGGGCGCATCCTGCTGGTCAAGCTGGGCGCGGCCGGCGACGTCATCCGCACCACCCCGCTGCTGTTCCCGCTGCAGCGCGACTACCCGGACCACGCGCTGACTTGGGTGACCGACTTCCCGGCCCTGGTGCCGCGGCGCGCGGGCGATGTCCGCGCGCTCGACACGGCGACGCTGCTGTGGCTGCGCCACGTGGAATTCGACCTGGCGATCAACCTCGACAAGGACCGCCAGGCCTGCGCGCTGCTGCGGGAGGTGAAGGCCGCGCGCAAGGTGGGCTTCACGCTCGGGGACGACGGCCTCTGCCGCCCGCTCACCGACGGCGTGACCCCGTCGATGGCCGAAGCGGTCCGCGCCAAGTACCTGACCGGGCTGTTCGACGACCTCAGCCGCGCCTGCACCCGCAGCTACCTGCAGGAGATCTTCGCCATCTGCGGCTACGAGTTCGCGGGCGAGCCGTACGTCCTGGACCGGCCGCAGCCGGCCCCGTCGTTCGCCCTGCCGGATTCGCCCCTGGTGGGGCTGAACACGGGCTGCGGCGGGCGCTGGACCAGCCGCCTGTGGCCGGAAGACCGCTGGGCCGAACTGGCGCGCGGGCTGCGCGGCGCCGGCCTCGGCGTGGTGTTCTTGGGCGGCCCGGACGAGCACGCCAAGAACGCGCGGCTGGCCGCCGCCACCGGCGGCTGTTATCCCGGCCACTTCGACCTGGCTGCGTTCATCGGGCTGGTCGACCGCTGCGACCTGGTGGTGTCGGCCGTCACGATGGCCATGCACATCGCCCTGGGGCTGGGCAAGCGCCTGGTGCTGATCAACAACATCTTCAATCCCCGCGAGTTCGAGCTGTACGGGCGCGGCGTCATCGTCCAGCCCGCGCAGGCCTGCTCGTGCTTCTTCCAGCCCCGCTGCACCGCGCCGTCCTTCTGCCTGGAAACGCTGGCGCCCGCCGCCGTGCAGGCGGCGGCGCTCGACCTGCTGGGGCGCCCGTGAAGCTGGCCTTCCTCGGCCCGGCGCCCCCGTTGCGCGGGGGCATCGTCACCTACTACGGCCTGCTCGCGCGCGCGCTGGTCGCCCGCGGCCACCAGGTCTTCTGGGCCTCGTTCCGCCGGCAGTACCCGGGCTTCCTGTTTCCCGGCAGCGCGCAGGAGGGCGAAACCGCGGCCTGGCTGGACCACCCGAACCGGCCGCGCTTCGTGCCCTGGTCGCCGCTGAGCTGGTGGCGCACGTATCGCGACCTCGCGGCCGCGGCTCCGCGCGCGGTCGTGATCAAGTACTGGTTGCCCTTCTTCGCGCCGGGCTTCTGGGCCGTGACCTGGCTGCTGCGCCGGCGCGCCGGGGTGCGCGTGATCTACCTGCTCGACAACGTCATCGCGCACGAGAGGTACCCGCTGGCCGGCTTCCTCACGCGCGGCGCGCTGCGACAGGGCCACGGCTTCATCGCCCAGAGCGCGCAGGTCCGGCGCGACCTCGAGGCGGTCCTGCCGGGCCTGGATCCGCGCCGGGTGGTGGAGGCGCCGCATCCGACGTACGATTTCGGCGCGCCGGGCCGGCCGCGCCCGACGCGGGCGCAGGCCCGCGAGCAGCTGGGGTTGCCGCCGGACGCGCGGCTGGCGCTCTTCTTCGGCTTCATCAAGCCGTACAAGGGCGTGATGCACCTGCTGGACGCCGCGCCGCTGCTCAAGCAGCGCTACGGCGACGGCGTGCGCGTCCTGGTCGTCGGCGACGTCTACGGAGACCGCCAGCCGTACGTCGACCGCATCGCGGCGTCGGGAGCGGGCGACATCGTCAGCCTGATCGACGGCTTCGTGCCCGATGAGCAGGTCGAGGCCTACTTCGTCGCCAGCGACCTGGTCGTGCTGCCCTACGTCTCGGCGACGCAGAGCGGCATCGTGCAGATCGCCTACAACTACGACCGGCCGGTCGTCACCACGGACGTGGGGGGGCTGCCGGAAGTGGTGCTGGACGGGCGCACCGGCTTCCTGGTGCCGCCGGGCCGGGCCGAGCCGCTGGCGGCGGCCATCGCCCGCTTCTTCGACGAAGATCGCGCGGACGAGTTCGCCGCCGCCGTGGCGACCGAGAAGCGGAAGTACTCGTGGGACCGGATGGTCGACGCGATCGAGGAGCTGGCGGGATCGTGAGCAGGGCAGGGCGCCTGCAAGCCGGATCACTGCAACTGACCGGGAGTCGGTGTTGGCAACTGTGATGACGGGACTGGATCGGCTGCAGGCCGGCGGCTGGAGCCTGCTGCGCGGCCAGCGGGTCGGGCTGCTGGTGCACCCGGCCTCGGTGGACGCCAACCTGCGTCATGCGCGCGACCAGGCGGCGGGCGCGCGCGGGGCCGTGGACCTGCGCGCGTTGTTCGGGCCGCAGCACGGCATCCTCGGCCAGACGCAGGACAACATGATCGAGTGGACGGGCTTCCGCGACCCGGACCTGGGCATCCCGGTGCACTCGCTCTACGGCGAGCACCGGCGGCCCACGCCGGCGATGCTGGCGGACATCGACACGCTGGTCGTCGACCTGCAGGATGTGGGCGCGCGCTACTACACGTTCATCTGGACGCTGCTGCTGTGCCTGGAGGCCTGCGCGGAAGCGGGCAAGCGCGTCGTCGTGCTGGATCGCCCCAACCCGCTGGGCGGCGTGGCGGTCGAGGGCAACGTGCTGGATCCCGGGTACCGCTCGTTCGTCGGCCTGGCGCCCATCCCGATGCGGCACGGCCTGACCATCGGCGAACTGGCCGGCTTCTTCCGCGCCTGGCGCGGCCTGGACGTCGATCTGGAGGTCGTCCGGATGGACGGCTGGCGCCGCGCGATGGACTTCGAGGCCGCCGGACTGCCGTGGGTGCTGCCGTCGCCGAACATGCCGACGCTGGACACGGCTTACGTCTACCCGGGCGGCTGCCTCCTGGAGGGCACCAACCTCTCGGAGGGGCGCGGCACGACGCGCCCGTTCGAGATCTTCGGCGCGCCGTTCGTCGACGGCCGCCGTCTGGCTGCCGCCATGCAGGCGTGGAACCTGCCCGGCTGCCGCCTGCGTCCGCTCAGCTTCGAGCCCACGTTCCACAAGTTCGCCGGCCAGGTCTGCGGCGGCGTGCAGGTGCACGTGACCGATCGCGTCCTGTTCCCC
>VGXH01000086.1 GCA_016873405.1 bacterium | reverse complement strand
GGGCGCGGCTGCACGACGTGCTGGCGCACCTGGGACTGGCCGAGGGCGACCCGGCGCTGGAGTCGGCCGTGATCAAGGTCTTCGCCTCGACCCTGGACGACGAGGCCCGCGTGCGGCAGGCCTGGGAAGAGGTCTGGCGGCGCTCGCCGGTGGCGATGACGCTGGCGAAGGCCGCCCGTCTGGACGCGCAACTGACCATCGTCTGAACCGGAGGAGCCATGCTTCCGTTTTCCGTGACCCAGGTGGGCAGCTGGCCGCGCTCGCGCGAGCTGCTGCGGGCGCTGCGCGACCGGCAGCAGGGGCGGCTGTCGCGTGCGGAGTTCGAGCGCGTGGCCGACGGGGAGACCCGGCGCTGCGTCGAGGCGCAGCTGGCGGCCGGCGTGGACATCGTCGTGGACGGCGAGCAGCGTCGCGACAACTTCTACTCGTTCATCACCGACAAGCTGGACGGCACGCGCCTGATGTCGCTGGCCGAGATGCTGGACACGGTGGAGGACAAGGCCGCGTTCGAGGAGATGCTCGACACGCTGGACGTGCCGGCCTCGGCCATCCGCAATCCGACCTGCACCGGGAAGCTGGCGCGCCGCGAGCCCCTGGCCGTCGACGACCTGCGCTTCGTGCAGCAGCTGACCGACAAGCCCGTCAAGGTGACGCTGCCGGGGCCGTACCTGCTGACGCGCTCGATGTGGGTCGGCGCCTTCACGCGCGGCGCCTACCCCGACAAGACGGCGATGGGCGACGATGTGGTCGGCATCCTCCGTCAGGAGCTGAACGAACTGGCGGCGGCCGGCGCGGCCTTCGTGCAGTTCGACGAGCCGGTGCTGACCGAGATCGTGATGGGCGAGGACTGCGAGCGACGCACCTTCATGTGAGCCACGCTTGCCACCCGCCGTGACGCGGGTGCCGAGCTGGAATACGCGGCCGAGCTGCTCAACCGGGTCGTCGACGGCATCGACGGCGTGCGCACCGGCCTGCACGTCTGCCGCGGCAACTGGAGCCGCCGCGAGGACGTGCTGCTCAGCGGCGACTACGCGCACCTGCTGCCGGCCTTCGCGGCGATGCGCGTCCGGCAGTTCGTGCTGGAGTACGCCACGCCGCGGGCGGGCGACATCGCGGTGGTGGGGCAGGCGCTGGCCGACCGCGAGATCGGCCTCGGCGTGGTCAATCCGCGCACGGCGGCGGTGGAGACTCCGGTGGAGATCATCGCGCGCGTGGAGGCTGCGCTGCGCTGGTACCGCCCCGGGCAGGTGGCGCTGAACCCGGACTGCGGGTTCGGCTGCTTCGCCCACCGCTGCGTCAACGACCACGAGACGGCGACGGCCAAGCTGGGGGCGATGGCGGCGGCGGCGCGGGAACTGCGGCAGCGGCAAGGATGAGCCCCGTGCCGGGGGCAATCAGGAGCAATCGACTCCGCCGCTCCTGATGCCGCCTCTCTCCGGGTTTCGAAATCACGCAGGTATGTCCTATCTTTGCGGCACAGCGAGGCCGAGGCGCCCGCCCCGGCCGCCGACCGCGCAACCGTGCTCCCGGGAGACCGCCATGCCCATGATCGATCTCGGTGGACGCTCTCTGGAAGTCAGCGATGAGGGCTTCCTGCTGCACCCGGAGCAGTGGGACGAGGACCTGGCCGGCCACCTGGCGCGCGCCGAGGAGGGCCTCGAGACGCTGACCGACGAGCACTGGGCGGTCATCCGCTTCATCCGCGGGCACTTCGAGCAGAACCACGGCGCGCCGATGGTGCGCGCGGTCTGCAAGGCCACGGGCCTGCCGCTCAAGCGCGTGTACGAGCTGTTCCCGTCCGGTCCCGCGCGCGGGGCCTGCAAGCTGGCCGGTCTGCCCAAGCCGGACGGCTGCGTGTGAGCGCGCCGGAAGGCCTGCGGCTGGGAGTCGTCGCCTGCGCCGCGGCGTCGGGGCTGGCGCTGGCCTGGCAGCTCTGGCGGACGCGGTCGTTCGGCCTGCGTCCGCCGCGGGCGGCGCCCGCCGGCAGCGCCTGGCGAGGCCTGCTCTACGCCTTCGGGCCGGGCATGTCGCCCGCGGCCAAGGAGAGCACGCGCGCGCATCCGGTGGTCTACGCGCTGGGCGTCTCGTACCACCTGGGGATCTTCACGGCGATCGGCGTGCTCGCGCGCCTGACGTTGGGGGCGACGGCGCCGACGTCGGTGCCGCGCGCGGTGGCCCTGGTCCTGCTCGCGGCCGGGACGTGCGGCGGCGCCGCGCTGCTGGCGCGCCGCGCCGGCTCGTCCCGTCTGCGCGCGTTCAGCGTGCCGGACGACTACCTCTCGAACCTGCTGGCCACGGCGTTCGTCGCGCTGGCGGCCGCGTCGCTGCTCGCGCCAGCGGCCGCGCCGGCGTTCCTGGTGGCGTCGATGCTGCTCCTGGTCTGGACGCCGCTGGGCAAGATCCGCCACTGCCTGTTCTTCTTCGCGGCGCGCGGGCACCTCGGGCGCCACTACGGCCGCCGGGGCGCGTTCCCGCCCGGGCTCGGGGGGAGGACGCATTGACGGACGTCGACTCCCTGGACCGGCGACTGGAGCGTCTGACCGACGCCGACCTGGCGCGCGGCCTGGACATCTTTCGCGAGCGGCTGGGCGCCGCCGGCGCCGCCTGGCTGCAGACCTGCGTGCACTGCGGGCTGTGCGCCGAGTCCTGCCACTACTTCCTGGCCGACGGCGAGACCGCCTCGATCCCCGCGCACAAGCTGGAGCAGGTGGCCGCCGGCTTTCGCGGCCGCTTCACGCTGGCGGGCCGCCTGGCGCCGGCGCTGGTCGGCGCGCGTCCGTTCGACCGCGCGCTGGCCCGCGCCTGGGTCGAGGCCGCCTTCGGCCGCTGCTCGACCTGCGGCCGCTTTCCATACGTCGCCGCCGTCCTGCGCGCGGCGCGGGCCACGCTGACCGAACTGGGGTTGATCCCGGCCGACCTCCAGCAGATCGTCACCACGGCGCTGGAGACCGGCAACAACATGGCGATCACGCGCGAGGACTGGCTGGACACGCTGCAGTGGATCGAGGAGGAGACGCAGACCGCGGTCGGCGACCCGGCCGCGCGCATCCCCGTCGACAAGCACGGCGCGAACATCCTGTTCACCGTCAACCCGCGCGAGCCCAAGTTCTTCCCACTCGGCCTGCAGGCCAGCGCCACGGTCTTCCACGCCGCCGGCGAGGACTGGACCGTGGCCGGCGAGGGTTGGGACCTGACGAACTACGGCCTGTTCAGCGGCGACAACGCCCAGGCCGGCGCCATCGCCCGCAACCTGCTGGACTCCATGGAGCGACTGGGCTGCCGCACGCTGGTCATCGGCGAGTGCGGGCACGGCTTCGCCGCCGCGCGCTGGGAGGCCGCCGAGTGGCTGCGGCAGCGCCCCGCTTTCCGCATCATCAGCTTCCTGGAGCTGATGGAGGAGTATTTCCGCCAGGGTCGCCTGCGCGTGGACCCGGCGCGGGTGACCGATCGCGTCACGCTTCACGATCCCTGCAACCTGGTGCGGCAGGGCGGGGTCAGCGAGCCGCAGCGCGCGATCCTGCGGCGCTGCGTCACGGACTTCGTGGAGATGACCCCGCACGGGGCGGAGAACTTCTTTGGCGGCGGCGGCGGCGGGCAGCTGGCGATGGCCGAGTACCGCCACCAGCGCCTGCAGGCCGGCGGCGTCAAGGCGGAGCAGATCCGCGCCACCGGGGCCCGTATCGTGGCGGCGCCGTGCCACAACTGCATCGACCAGCTCATGGAGCTGAACCGGGAGTACAAGCTGGGCGTCCGCGTCATGACGGTGGCCGAGATCGTCAGCGAAGCCCTGGTCCCGCCGGCCGCGACGCCGGCCAAGGAGAGCCATGAACCAGCCGGCTGAGAGCGGCCTGATCTATCTGGACAACGGCGCCACGTCGTTCCCCAAGCCCGAGGCCGTGTACGCCTACATGGACTCGTTCTACCGGCGCTACGGCGTCAACCCGGGCCGCTCGGGCTACGACCTGTGCATCGAGGCCGGCGATGTCGTCGACGAGACGCGGCGCCTGCTCTGCGGGTTCTTCGGCGGCACGGAGCCCGACCGGCTGGTCTTCGCCTACAACGCCACCGACGCGCTGAACCTGGCCATCTTCGGCCTGCTGCGGCCGGGCGACCACGCGGTGACGACGCACCTGGAACACAACTCGTCGCTGCGCCCGCTGTGGAAGCTGCAGCAGGAAGGCGTGGATGTCGACTGGGTGGACTTCGACGACCACGGCTACGTCGATCCCGACGAGGTGATCGCCAGGTTGAACCCGCGCACGCGCGCGGTCGTGATCAACCACGGCTCGAACGTGATCGGCACCGTGCAGCCGGTGGCGCCCATCGGGCGCGCCTGCCGCGAGCGGGGCATCCCGCTGCTGCTGGACGTGTCGCAGACGGCCGGCATGCTGCCGCTGGACATGGAGGAGATGGGCGCCGGCGTCATCTGCTTCACGGGGCACAAGTCGCTGCTGGGCCCGATGGGCGTCGGCGGCATGTACGTGCACCCGGACGTGGAGCTGCGCCAGGTGCGCGCCGGCGGCACGGGCGTGCGCAGCGCGCAGCGGACGCACCTGGAGGAGTACCCGTACCGCATGGAGTACGGGACGCCGAACCTGCCGGGCATCGCCGGACTCAACGCGGGAGTCAAGTGGGTGCAGGAGCAGGGCGTCTCCGCGCTGCACGGGCGCGAGATGGCGCTGTGGCGGGCCCTGCGCGACGGCCTGCGCGGCGTCGAGGGCGTGACGCTCCACTGCGCGGACGAGGTGCCCGGTCGCGAGCGCATCAGCGTGCTTTCGTTCAACGTGGCGGGCCTGGTGGCCGGCGACGTGGGCACCATGCTGGACGTCGACCACGGCATCGCCTGCCGCACGGGGCTGCACTGCGCGCCGATGGTCCACGAGCACCTGGGCACCGACAAGCTGCACGGTTCGGTGCGTTTCGGCGTGGGGCCGTTCAACACGTCGGCGCACGTCGAGGCGGCGGTGCGGGCGGTGGCGGAGATCGCCGAGTTGGGCCGCAGCCGGCGGGGAGGTTGACCATGAAGAGCCACCGCGAGGAGATCCCGCTGGAGGTGCCGTCGCGGCGCGGGTTCGTCAACATCACGCCGCAGGTGGCCGCGGCGCTGTCGCGCAGCGGCATCCGGGAAGGCCTGTGCCTGGTCAACGCGCTGCACATCACCGCCTCGGTGTTCATCAACGACGACGAGTCCGGCCTGCACCACGACTACGAGAAGTGGCTGGAGCGGCTGGCCCCGCACGCGCCCACCGACCAGTACCGCCACAACCTGACCGGCGAGGACAACGCCGACGCCCACCTCAAGCGCCAGGTCATGGGGCGCGAGGTGGTGATCGCCGTGACCGAAGGGCGTTTGGACTTCGGGCGCTGGGAGCAGGTCTTCTACGGCGAGTTCGACGGGCGGCGCCGCAAGCGCGTGCTGGTCAAGATCATCGGCGAGTGAATCCGTGACCGGGGCGCCCCGCCTGCTGCTGGCCCCGATGGAAGGCCTCCTGGACCACCACCTGCGGGACGTGCTGACGCGGGTGGGCGGCCTGGACCGCTGCGTCTCCGAGTTCATCCGCGTCACCGACCGCCTGGTGCCCGACCACGTGTTCCTGCGCCGCGTGCCGGAGTTGCGCCGCGGCAGCCGGACCGCGTCCGGCGTGCCGGTGCGCCCGCAGCTGCTGGGCTCGGACCCGGCCTGCCTGGCCGACAACGCGGCGGCCCTGGCCGCGCTGGGGGCCGAGGGCGTGGACCTGAACTTCGGCTGCCCCGCGCGCACGGTGAACCGCCACCGCGGCGGGGCCGTGCTGCTCGACGAACCGGAACTGCTGCGGGCGATCGTGGCGTCCGTCCGCGCCGCCGTGCCGCGCGACGTTCCCGTCTCGGCCAAGATGCGCCTGGGCTATCGCGACGAGTCGCGCCTGCTGGACTGCGCGCGGGCGCTGGCCGACGGCGGGGCGCAGGAGATCGTGGTGCACGCCCGCACCCAGGCGGACGGCTACCGGCCGCCGGCCAGGTGGGACCGCATCGCCCGCGTGCGCCAGGCGGTGCAGGTGCCGGTCGTGGCCAACGGCGAGGTGTGGACGGTGGACGACGCGCGGCGCTGCCTGGCCGAGAGCGGCTGCGCGGCGCTGATGCTCGGGCGCGGCCTGGTGGCCGACCCGTGGCTGGCGCTGGCGATCCGGGGCGAGGGCGCGGGGCCCGGCGCCGGGGAGGACCTGCGGCCCCTGCTGCGCGCGTTCTGGGACGGCCTGGCCGGCGACTTCGCGGAGCGGCACCGGCCCGGCCGGCTCAAGCAGTGGCTCAACCTGCTGCGCCGGCGATTCCCGGCGGCACAGGCGGCGTGGGAGCGGGTGCGCGCGGTGGACGACGCGGCCACGGTGGAGCGCCTCGTGTTCGGGGCGGACTGATCCCTCGTGCCGTCGGCCATCGGGAGCGGCCATGGGGAGTGCTCCACACGATGGCGGCGTGGTTTCAGCTAAAGTCCAGGATAATCCCGTCGATCTGTGCCATAACCATTTCATACTCTGGCGTTTAGATGTTCTGGTTGAGCGCACGGCGGGCCGGCAGGCTGCGACGATTCCCGGTGCAGCAACAAGGTGGGTCGCCGGGGGAGTGAAGATTGCGATCCGCAGTCGGACGCGTCCTGACCACACGCCGCAAGCTGATGCTGCTGACCGGCGTGGTGTCGCTCGCCCTGCTGGGCGGCAACCTGGGCCTGCAGGCCCTCGATCGCCGGCAGACAAGCCTGCTGATGCAGCAGGCCGGCGCCGAGACGGTTGCCGCCATGGACAGGTATCTCACCCTGGATGGGGCCCTGCTGGCCACCTTCGCCGCTGACTACACCTACTGGGACGACATGGTGGCCTTCGCGGCGGCACCGGACTCGACTTGGGCCGCGGACAACCTGATCGTGTCGATGGGTACGTTCGGCGCGTCGGCGGCGTGGGTCTTCAACCAGGACCGCGAGGAAGTATACCGGTGCTTCGCGGACGGGCACGCCGAACCAGGCGCCTTCCCGGTCCCCCTGGCCGCGTGGGCCGATTCCCTCGCGGCGAACAGGTTCCTGCACTTCTTCACCGACTCGCCGGCCGGCCTGCTCGAGGTCCGGGGCGCCGTGATCGTGCCCTTCTTGGACGTCGAGCGGACCGGTCCCCAGTTCGGATGCCTGCTCGTCGCGCGCGTGTGGGACGAGCCTCGCCTGCGGCGACTGGCCTCGGACCTCGGCTGCTCCGTGGAACTGGCGCCGGTCCCGCCCGGCGGCATCCCGGCGCCGAGC
>VGXH01000085.1 GCA_016873405.1 bacterium | reverse complement strand
CAGCAGCGCCACCCGCCCGGGCGTGCTGTCGGCCGCCAGGAGCGCGCCGGGCCACAGGCCGGCCAGCAGGGCCGCCTTGCCGCCCGGCGCCGCGCAGAGGTCCGCCAGCGCGTCGTGAGGGCCCGCAGCGGCGACGGCCGGCTCGATCAGCCACCGCGTCGCCTCCTGCACCGCGCGGTCCTGCACGATGAGCCAGGGGCGCGTCGCGAGCATCGGGGTCAGGGCGGCGCGCTCGGGCGCCTGCGCCAGCTCCAGCGCGCGCGGGGCGCCCTCGCAGGGCAGGCAGGGATGGCCCGCGGCCTCGAGGTCGGCCGCCGCCGCGGCCACGTCGTGCGGCTCGCGCACGTGCAGCGTGACCGGGACGGGGCGATTGTTCGCGGCGCACAGCGCCTCGACAGTCGCTGCGTCGTGCCGGGCCAGCCAGCGCTCGACCAACCACCGCGGGTGCGAATGCCAGGCCGCCAGCCAGGCCGCCGAGCCGGGACGCAGGTCATCGAACCAAGGGCGCAGGCGCGCCTCGCGCGCAGCCTGGCCGGCCGGCGCCGGCTCGCCCAGCGCCTGCCGCCGGACCGCCTGCAGCAGGCCGTTGACGAAGCCCGTCTCCGGCTCGCCGACGCGGCGCCGGCACAGCTCGACCGTCTCGTGCAGCGCCGCGCGCGGCGGCACGCCGTCCAGGGCGCACAGCTGGTGCAGGCCCAGGCGCAGCACGGCCAGCAGCGCGGGGTCGCGCGGGGTGCGCCGGCGGCTGAAGCGGGTGATCAGGTGGTCGTAGCGGCCCTGCCACTGCAGGGTGCCGCGCACCAGGGAGGCCAGCAGGCCGCGATCGCGCGGGTCGGCCCGGTCCAGGGCCGCGTCCAGCTTCTCGTCGAGGTGGCGGCCCTCGGCCACCGCCACCAGCACGGCGTGGGCGGCGTCGCGCGCGCCGGGCGCGCTCATGAGCGCAGAACGTCCCCGGCGCGGATCGCAAAGCCGCGCAGGAACTCGTCCACCGGCAGCGGCCGTTTGCCGGGCGCCTGCAGCCCGGTCAAGAGCAGCGCGCCCGCGCCGCAGGCCACGACCACGCCCTGCGGTCCCACCGCCAGCACGGTGCCGGGCTCGCGCGCGGCGGTGTTGAGCGACAGCGGCTGCGCGGCGGTCACCTTCAGCAGCTGCTCGCCCAGGTAGGTGGAGCAGCCGGGCCAGGGCTGCAACGCCCGGATCTGGTTGTGCACCGTGACCACGTCGCGGTCCCAGCGCAGGGCCGACAGCGCTCGCGTCAGCTTGGGCGCGTAGACCACGCCCTCCTCGTGCTGGGGCTCGGGCGTGACCTGCCCGGTCGGCAGCGCGCGCAGCACCTCCAGCAGCACGTCGGCGCCCTGCCCCGCCAGGCGGTCCAACAGCTCGCCGGCGGTATCCTCCGGGCCGATCGCCACGGGCCGCACGCCCAGGATCGCCCCGGTGTCCACGCCCGCGTCCATGCGCATGATCGTCACGCCGCTCCAGGTGTCCCCGTGCAGGATCGCGTACTGCACCGGCGAGACGCCGCGCCAGCGCGGCAGCAGGCTGGCGTGGACGTTGATGCAGCCGTACTTCGGCCCCGACAGCAGCGGCTCGCGCAGGATGTGCCCGAAGGCGGCCACGACGACCGCCTCCGGTTCGCAGGCCATCACTTCGGCGCTGACCGCGGCGTGCTGCCCCTTGCCGAACTCGCGCACCGGCAGGTGGTGTTCGAGCGCCACCTGCTTGACGGCCGTCGGCTGCAGGTGCCGGCCGCGACCGGCCGGGCGGTCGGGCTGGGTCACCACCAGGCGCACGTCGAAGCGCGCCTCCACCAGGGCCTCGAGGCTCGGCACCGCGAAGTCGGGTGACCCCATGAAGACGACTCTCATCGCGTCGCCGCTCAGCCCTCGCCCTGGGTGACGGCGCTGATCGCGCCCTTGGCGACCTCCACCTTCACGTTCTCGGCGATCTGGAGGATCAGCACGTCGCCCTTGACGTCGCGCACGGTCCCGTACAGGCCGCCGTTGGTCAGGACGCGGTCCCCGCGCTGGATGGCCTCGAGCATCTTCTTGCGCTGGTCCTGCTGCTTCTTCTGCGGGCGCAGGATCAGGAACCAGAACACGACGAAGATCAGGACGATGGGCAGCAGCTGCATGATCATCGACGGGCCGGTGGGCGCCGCGGCCTGGGCCAGCGGCGTGGCGGGTGCCGTAACGGTCACGGGGAGCATCGATCTCTCCTTGCTGGGGATCATCGTTCAGGGCGCCCCGGCGGGGCGCGGCCGGGGTCCCGGCCCGGACAACAATGCCACCCCGCGGGGCCCGGGGCAAGGCGGGGCCACCCGGCCGGCGGGCGCGGCCACCCTGCGGGCGGGGAGCTCAGCCGCCCCGCCGCCTCACACCGTCCAGGCGCGCGGTCTCGCCCTGCTGCCAGCGCCCGCCCGCCGCCGCGGCGAACGCGGCGAAGGCGCCCGCTCCCAGCGCCCCGCGGATGCCGGCCATCAGTTCCTGGTAGAAGTGCAGGTTGTGGATGGTCGCGAGCGTCGGGCCCAGCATCTCGCGGGCCTGGAACAGGTGGCGGATGTAGGCGCGGCTGTGGCGCGCGCAGACCGGGCAGCCGCACTCGGCGTCCAGCGGGCCGTCGTCCTCGGCGAACTCCTGGTTCTTGACCACCAGGCGCCCGTCGCGCGTCAGCACGGTGCCGGTGCGGGCCATGCGCGTCGGCAGCACGCAGTCGAACATGTCGATGCCGGCGGCCACGCCGGCCAGGATGTCGTCGGGAAAACCGACGCCCATCAGGTAGCGCGGCCGGTCGGACGGCAGCAGGCCGGCCGCCAGGTCGGTCATCTCGCGCATGGCCGTGGTCGGCTCGCCCACCGACAGCCCGCCCACCGCGTAGCCCGGCAGGTCCAGCTCGGCGATCTCCTGCGCCGAGCGCCGCCGCAGCTCTTCGTCCACGCCCCCCTGCATGATGCCGAACAGGACGCGCTCCCAGCCCTCCCGACAAGTGCGGCCCGGCGCCGCGCCGCTGCCGAAGGCGTCGCGGCAGCGCCGCAGCCAGCGCGTGGTGCGCTCCACGGCGCGCGCCACCTCGCGCGGGTCCGCTCCGTAGGGCGCGCACTGGTCGAAGGCCATGACGATGTCCGCGCCCAGGGCCAGCTGGATCTCCATGCTGAGTTCGGGGCTGAAGAAATGCTTGCTCCCGTCCAGGTGCGAGCGGAACTCGACGCCGTCGTCGGTGACGCGGTTGAGGTCGCCGAGCGAAAAGACCTGGAAGCCCGCGCTGTCGGTCAGCAGCGCGCCGTCCCAGCCCTGGAAGCGGTGCAGTCCGCCGCGGCGCGCGACCAGTTCGTGCCCGGGCCGCAGGTACAGGTGGTAGGTGTTGCCCAGGATCAGGCGCGAGCCGGTGGCCGACACCTGCTCGAAGGTCACCGCCTTGACCGAGCCCACCGTGCCGACCGGCATGAACACCGGCGTGGGCACTTCGGCGTGGCCGCAGCGCAGCCGGCCCAGGCGCGCCCGCCCCTCCTGCCCGAGCAGCGTGAACGAGAACGGCGTGTCCAGCGCGGGGCGCTCCCCTGGTGCGGTCATCGTGGCTCTCCGTCGGCGTCCGGGCCGGCTGCGCCCGGCAGCGCCAGCATGCAGTCGCCGTAGCTGTAGAAGCGCAGGCCGCGCGACACGGCCTGGTGGTAGACGCCGCGCCAGGCGTCCCCGCCCAGCAGCGCCGCCACCAGCATCAGCAGCGACGAGCCCGGCAGGTGGAAGTTCGTCAGCAGCCCGTCGACCGCGGTCACGCGATCGGGCGGGGCGATGAACAGCCGCGTGCGGCCGCGCACCGCCCAGTGGCCGTCTTCGCGCACAGCCTCGCCGCTGAAGAACCCGGCCGCGCCGCCGTCGTCGCCCCCGGCCGTCCAGCGGGCGCCGTCGGGGGCGCCTCCGGGCAGCGGCAGCCGCGCCGCGGTCTCCAGCCCGCGCAGCGCGGTGGTCCCCACCGCGATGACGCGGCCGCCGGCCGCGCGCGTGGTCGCGATCGCCCGCGCGGTCGCCGCCGGCAGCTCGAAGCTCTCGGCGTGCAGGCGCCGGGCGGCCAGCTGCGCCGGCGTCGGGGGCTGGAACGTGCCCGGCCCCACGTGCAGCCGCAGGCGCGCCAGCCCGACGCCGGCCGCCGCCAGCGCCGCCAGCACGTCGGGCGTGAAGTGCAGGCCGGCCGTCGGCGCCGCCACCGAGCGCGCGGCCTCCTCCGCCCTGGCCGCGTAGACCGTCTGGTAGCGCTCGCGGTCGGCGGCCTCGTGAGGGTCGTGGCCCGCCTCGCGCCGGATGTACGGCGGCAGCGGCATCTGGCCACACCGCCCAGCCAGCGCTGCCAGCGGCTCGCCCGGCGCGCCGCCTGCTCCCGGGGCGGGCGCCACGACGACGAAGCCGCCTTCCGCGCGGCCGACCACGATCAGCCCCGGCGCGTCGGGCTCGTCCTCGACGACCAGCCGCAGCCCCGCGCGCAGGCGCCGGGCCGGCCTGGCCAGGGCGAGCCAGGCGCCGACCGCAGACGGCTCCGCAGCGCCGGCGCCGGACGCGGTCGCCGCCGGCGCCGGCTCGACCAGCAGCACCTCCACGCGCCCGCCGGTGTCCGCGCGCCGGCACCACAGGCGGGCCGGCAGCACGCGGCTCTCGTTGAGCACCAGCAGGTCGCCGCGCCGCAACAGGCGCGGCAGGTCGCCGAAGGGCGATTCGCCCGCGACCGCGCCGCCCGCTCCCACGCGCAGCAGGCGCGAGGCGTCGCGCCGCGCGGCCGGCTCCTGCGCGATCAGCGCGGCCGGCAGGTCGAAATCGTAGCCGGGGATGCCCTCGTGCATGGCGGCCGCGCCTACAGCAGGCGACCCTGCGAGCCGCCGTTGGCGGCGCCCCCGCCCGCCGCTCCGCCCGCCGGCGCCTGCAGGCCCAGGTGCTCCCAGCCGCGGCCGGTCAATTCGCGACCGCGCGGCGTGCGCATCATGAGGCCCGACTGGATCAGGTAGGGCTCGACCACGTCCTCGAGCGTGTCGCATTCCTCGCCCAGACTGACGGCCAGGTTCTGCACGCCGACCGGCCCGCCGGCGAAGTGCCGCGCGATGGTCTCGAGGTAGCGCCGGTCCAGCGGCTCCAGGCCCAGGGCGTCGACGCCCAGCCGGTTCAGCGCCGCGTCGGCCGTCGCGCGGTCCACCACCTCGTGCCCGTCCACCTGCGCGAAGTCGCGCACGCGCCTGAGCAGGCGGTTGGCCGCGCGCGGCGTGCCGCGGCTGCGCCGGGCGATCTCCAGCGCCCCGTCATCGGCCAGCCGCACGCCCAGGATGCCGGCGCTGCGCCTGACGATGATCGCCAGCTCCTCGGCGGGGTAGAAGTCCAGGTGGCAGACGATGCCGAACCGGCTGCGCAGCGCGGGCGTGATCAGGCCGGCGCGCGTGGTCGCCCCGATCAGCGTGAACGGCTCGAGCTGCAGGTTGAAGTGCCGCGCGTTGGGCCCCTTGTCGATGATCAGCTCCACCCGCCAGTCCTCCATCGCGGGGTAGAGGTGCTCCTCGATGACGCGGCTCAGGCGGTGGATCTCGTCGATGAAGATCGCCCGCTTGTCGGCCTGCTCGCTCAGCAGCGCAATCAGCTCGGCGCCGTTGCCGAACGCCGGCCCGCTGGTCAGGCGGATCTCCAGGCCCATTTCGTGCGCCAGGATCTGGGCCAGCGTGGTCTTGCCCAGGCCCGGGGGCCCGTGCAGCAGGACGTGGTCGAGCACCTCGCCGCGCGCCCGCGCCGCGGCGATGAACACGCGCAGGTTCTCCTTGACCTTCTGCTGGCCGACGAAGTCGTCCAGCCGGCGCGGCCGGAGGCTGGTGTCCAGCTCGCCGTCGTCCTCGCGCCGCCCGGGGTCGGTCCATCGCTGGTCGCGCACGTGTCATCCTTCCGGCGGCCGCCGCCTCGCCGCCGCGTCCGGATCAGCCGTGGCTGCGCAGCTGGCGCAGCGCCGCCCTGACCCACGTCTCGGTGTCGGCGGCCGCGTCCGGGTCCGCCTGCTTCGCCCGCTGCAGCGCCAGCTCGGCCTGGCCCGGCGGCAGGCCCATCGCCCCCAGCACGGCCAGCGCGGCGGAAGCGCCGGCGGTGGGCGCGCCCGTCGCGCCGCCGAAGCCGCCGGAGCCCGCGCCGGCGCCCGGCAGCTCCGCGACGCGGTTGCCCAGTTCGACCACCAGGCGCGCGGCGGTCTTCTTCCCGATGCCCGGCAGCCGCGCCAGCCGCGCCTCGTCGCCGCTGCGCAGGCAGGCGGCGATCTCGGCCGCCCCCGCCTTCGACAGCATGCCGAGCGCCACCTTCGGCCCGACGCCCGAGACCGTCTGCAGCAGGCGGAACATCGCCCGCTCGGCAGGGTCCAGGAAACCGTACAGCGACCACGCGTCCTCGCGCACCACCAGGTGCGTCCACAGGCGCACCGGCTCGCCGGGACCGGGCAGCGCGGCCGCCGCCGCCGCCGACAGGTGCACGTCCAGGCCGATGCCGCCGCCGACGCTCACCACCGCGTCGGTGCCGCCGCTGACCACGATGCCGTCCAGGAAGGCGATCATCCGTTCCGTCCTGCCGCCGGAGCCGGCCGGCGGACCGTCCGCCGGGCGGGGGCATTATGCGCGATGGGGAGCGCCGCGGCCAGCGGCGATCAGCCGCGGGCGACCAACCGCGCGCGCCCGTGGTGCGCCAGCGCCGCGGCCAGGGCGTCGCTCATGTCCAGGGGCGGCTCGCTCGACAGGCCCAGCAGCCGCATCACCATGAACCGCACCTGCTCCTTGGCCGCCGAGCCGTTGCCGGTCACGGCCAGCTTGATCTCGCGCGCCGAGTACTCGACCGGCACCAGGCCGGCCTGCGCGCCGGCCAGCAGCGCCACCCCGCGCGCGTGGCCGAGCACCAGCGCGCTGTGCGGATTGCGCGCGTTGAACACCCGCTCGACCACCAGCGCGTCCGGGCCGAACTCGGCGATGGCCCCGGCGATCCCCGCGTGGATGTCCCGCAGGCGCTCGCTCAGCGGCGCCCCGGGGCGGGGCCGCACGACGCCGCCCCCCAGAAACCGCGCGACCGGCGCGGTGTCGATCACACCGTAGCCGGTCGCGCGCGAGCCGGGGTCGACGCCCAGGATGATCACGGGCGCCCCCTCCCGGGACTAGCCCGGACTATTCACGAAGGTACGGCTGCGGCTGGTCAATTGCCCTTCTGCGAAGGCGAAATCCGGTCTCGGCGAGGTCAACGTACCGCATCGGGTACGCCTCCCTCGCCGAGACCGGATT
>VGXH01000084.1 GCA_016873405.1 bacterium | reverse complement strand
AAAACCGGGATTGTAGAGCTCGATCCAGTCGGAGAAGTCGCCGTCGACGTCGGCGATGGTGGCCGCGTTCGAGCTCATGTACTCGTTGACGACGGGGGCCGCCGCGGCAGGAGCGGCCGCGGCCAGGACCAGGAAGAGCAAGTACGCCGCGCGCGCGCGGGCGGTCATGGGGTGCATGTCGGTTCCTCTGTATGGGTCACAAACGTCGGCCCACGCGGGGCCGCAGGCAGCGCATCGCAACCACCCCGCATTCACGAATATATCATAAAAGACCATCTGGAGTCAATAAGTCGGTGAGGCTTGGCCCCATCCCCCATGCTATGATGCGCGGGGATTCTGGATCCGTTTTCAACCCCCCCCGAGTCCGAGGAGGCCCCATGGTCACCCTGCCCGATCTCTGGCTGCCGATCCTGCTGTCGGCGGTCGCCGTGTTCATCGCCAGTTCGCTCATCCACATGGTCCTGCGGTACCACAACAGCGACTACCGCCGGCTGCCGGACGAAGAGGCGGCGCGCCGCGCGGTCGGGGCGCTGGGCCTGCCGCCGGGCGACTACGCGATGCCGCACTGCGGGAGCGCGAAGGAGATGTCGAGTCCCGAGTACTGCGCCAGGCGCAACGAGGGCCCGGTCGCGTTGTTGACGGTGATGAAGCCGGGCTCGGGCGGGATGGGCGCCGCGCTGGCGCAGTGGTTCGCCTTCCTGCTCGTGGTCTCGGTCTTCACCGCCTACGTGGCGCGACTGACCCTGCCCGGAGGCGTCGATTACCTGCTGGTGCACCGCGTGGCGGGCACCGCGGCGTTCATGGCCTACGGCCTGGGCGGCGTCCCGTCGTCGATCTGGATGAACAAGGACTGGAGGGCCACGGCGAAGAACCTGCTGGATGCGCTGATCTACGGGCTGCTCACCGGGGGCATCTTCGGCTGGCTGTGGCCCTGAGCGGCAACCCGGCCTCCGGCGCCGCCGCGTCATCGGCGCGCGGCGCCGGCTGGCAGCGCGGGCACCAGCAACTGGACCTGCCCCCGATGACCAGCCGCTCGATGGCGGTCCCGCAGTCGCGGCAGGGTTCGCCGGCGCGCCCGTACACGCGCAGCTTGCGGCGGAAGTTGCCGGGCCGGCCGTGGAAATCGCGGAAGTCCAGGAACGTGGTGCCGCCGTGGTTGATAGCCAGGCGCAGCACCTGCTTGGCGCAGCCCAGCACCCGGCGCAGCGCGGCCTCGTCCAGGTCGCGCGGTCGCGCCAGCGGGTGAACGCCGGCGCGGAAGAGCGCCTCGTCGGCGTAGATGTTCCCCAGGCCGGCGGCCACGCCCTGGTCCAGCAGCACGCTCTTGATCGGCGCCGCGCGGCGGCGCGCGCGCGACAGCCAGTCCGCCGACCGCACCGTCAGCATGTCGGGACCCACGTGCGCCAGCGCCGTCGGCGCCGTCGGGTGCTCGACCAGCGTCAGGCGCCCGAACTTGCGCACGTCGCGGAAGTGCACCAACCGGCCTTCGAAGTCGAACGTCGCGTGCACGTGGCCGTCGGGGGCGTAGTCCCGCTGCGCGAGGAACTGGCCGGTCATGCGCAGGTGGATCATGAGATGGGTGTCGTCGCCGTCCGGGCCCGCGAACCGCGCGATGAGGTACTTGCCGTGGCGGTGCAGGCCGGCCAGGCGGCGGCCGACCAGCGCGGCGCGCGCGGCCCGCGCCGACGGTTCGAAGACGCCGCCCCAGCTCACGCGCAGCCCGGTCAGGCGGCGGCCCGTGAGCTCGGCCGCCAGCGCGCGGCCGACCGACTCGACCTCGGGCAGTTCCGGCACTAGAGCCCCCGCTCGTCCTTGATCTTCTCGTAGGCGGCGTTGATCGCGCGCATCTTCTCGTCGGCGAACTTCCGGAAGTCCTCGCCCATGCCCTTGTTCACCACGACGTCGGGATGGTACTCGCGCGCCAGGCGGCGGTACGCCTTCTTCACCTCGTCGTCGCCGGCGGCGCGCGTCAGGCCCAGCACCCTGTAGGCGGCGTCCGGATCCTCGCGCGGCGCGAACAGGGCGGCCGCCGTCTCGTAGTCGCGCGCCGACATGCCCATCTCGCGGGCGATGGAGCGCAGCAGCCGCTCCTCGGCCGGGTGCAGGCCGGCGTCCGCCGCCGCCACGCTGATCAGCAGCGACATGAGGTCGATCAGCCGCTCGCGCTCGTGGCCGATCAGCGCGCGCACCTGGCGGGCGAATTCCTCGGCCGGCACGCCGGAGTCGCGCGCCTCGTTGAACAGCCGCGCCGCCAGGCGCCGGTCATCCGCGCTCATGCCCAGGCGGTCGCGCAGGAAGGCGTCGAACGACCGCACCTCCTGCTCGGTGACGCGCCCGTCGGCCTTGGCCACCTTGGCGGCCAGGCTGATCATCGCGACCAGGAAGGCCTGTTGGGCCTGGCGGGGATCGCGCACGGGGCCGCCGTAGGCGCCGCCTCCGGGGCGGGCCCGGCTCGGCCCTTCGCCGATGTTCGCGCCGATGGCGCCGCCCACGATGGCGCCGAGCGGCCCGAACATCATGAAGCCCAGGCTTCCGCCCAGCAGAGTCCCCAGCAAACCCATGATTCGCGCGCCTTTCGGTCGAATCGCGGCCGGGCCGCATGATAGATCCCGGGCCGCCCGGGAGCAACCCGGACCCGTGCGGGCCGGCGCGTGCAGATCCAGTTAAAGATAACCCCACGTGGGCCGATAGCTTCGCGGCAACAGGGGCGCTGCCCGCCGGGCGGCGTCCGGCCACAGCGCCCCGCAAGACGGCGCGCCATCTGCAAAGGAACGCGCGATGAACATCCTGGTCGCGGAAGACGATTTCATCAGCCGCCGCGTGCTGTGCCGCTGCCTCGAGACGGTGGGCAGCTGCGACGTGGCGATCAACGGCAACGAGGCGGTCGCCGCCGTCCACGACGCGCTGCACGACGGGACGCCCTACGACCTGATCTGCCTGGACATCATGATGCCCGGCCTGGGCGGGCAGGAGGCCCTGACCGCCATCCGCGCCCTGGAACTGGAGCACGGCATCCAGGTCGGGCAGGGCGCGCGCGTCGTCATGACCACGTCGCTGGATGATCGCGCGAACGTGCGCCAGGCCTTCCGGGCCTCGGCCGACGGCTACCTGGTCAAGCCGATCGAGAAACGGAAACTCCTCGCGCTTCTGGCCGACCTGGGCCTGACGACGCCGGCGGCGGGCTGACGCGATGGCCCTGGCCCCGACGGCCCCGCGCGGCGAGTCCATGATCGACCGCATCAGCGATCGCGAATTCAACGCGATTCGCGATCTGGTGTACGCGCGCTTCGGCATCAGCCTGGGCGACCGCAAGCGGAACCTCGTGATCGGCCGCCTGCAGAAGGTGCTCCTGAAGCGCGGCTTCCGCACCTTCCAGGAGTACTACGACTGGCTGAAGGGCGACGCCACCGGACAGGGTCTCGAGGAACTGGCCAACCGCATCACGACAAACCACACGTTCTTCAACCGCGAGCCGGCCCACTTCGAGTATTTCGCGGGCAAGCTGCTGCCGGAGCTGGCGGCGCGCCGCCGCGCGGAAGGCCGCCGCGAGCTGCGCGTCTGGTGCGCCGGCTGCTCGTCGGGCGAGGAGCCGTACACGCTGATGATGCTGATGCGCGAGCATCTGGGCGCCGAGGCCGCCGGCTGGAAAACGGTCCTTCTGGCGACCGACCTGTCGGCCACCGTGCTGCGCAAGGCCATCATGGGCGTCTACGACGCCGAGCGCGTCAGCCAGCTGCCGCTCAACCTGCGTCGCCGCTGGTTCGTGCCGCAGGGCGGCGAAAACGTGCGCGTGCACGACGAGATCCGCAACGCCGTGATCTTCCGCCGCCACAACCTGATGTCGGCCTCGTTCCCTTTCCGGCACCAGTTCGACGCCGTGTTCTGCCGCAACGTGATGATCTACTTCGACCAGTCGACGCGGCTGGAGCTCGTGCGCAAGTTCCACCAGCACACGGCGCCCGGCGGCTACCTGTTCATCGGACATTCCGAGACTCTCGGCCGCGACGAGACGCCCTACGAGTACGTGATGCCCGCGCTGTATCGCAAACGCCCTCTGGGCTGAGGAGGCAACCATGGCCAGGATCCTGATCGCCGAAGACGACCCGGCGGTGAGACGCAGCATCGCCAAGGGGCTGGCGACGCTCCGCCACGAATTGCTGTTTGTCAGCGACGGCATTCACGCCATCGACATCCTGCGCTGCAATCCGGGTTTCGACCTGGTGGTCACCGACATCTCCATGCCGTTGCTGGACGGCCGGCAACTGGTGGGCACGCTGGCGCGCGACCCGTCGCTGGGCGACTTGCCGGTGCTGATCATGTCGGGCGTCGTCGGGGCGCGCGATGTCGCCGACCTGCTGGAACTGGGAGCCGCGAGGTTCCTGGCCAAGCCCCTGAACATGGCGGTCCTGCGCGAAGACGTGACCCACTGCCTCGAACTCCGGTCGGCCGGCGCCCGTCAGTGACCAGGCGGGCGCCGCGGTTGGCAAGCGGGCGATTCCGTCCTATCGTGCGCACCTGGCCCCGGGCGGCCCCGCCGCCCTCTCCGGAGAGGACCGTCCGCCATGTGGATCGAACGTCGCGCCCTGTTCGCCGAGGCCGAGGAGGCCGGCGGCTCCCCGCTCGAGCGCGACCGCATCGAGGCGCGCCTGAAGTGGCGCCCCGGCCTGATCTACCCCGGCTGGCCGGCCTGGGACGCCGACTTCGCGGCGATCGAGGGGCTGCTGCCCGCCTTGGCCGCCCGCCAGGGCACGCTGGCCGATTCCGGGGCCGCGCTGCTGGGCGCGATCGAGGCCACGCATGACGCGCGGCGGCGGCTGGAGCGCCTGCTCATCTACGCCAACCTCCGCAGCGACGAGGACACCCGCATCGGCGACCACACCGCGCGCAAGGGCCGCGCCGCCAGCCTGTCGGTGCGCTACGCCGAGGCGGTCAGCTGGTTCGAGTCCGAGGTGCTGGAGATCGAACCGGCGCGCCTGGGCGAACTGGTCGCCGCCGAGCCCGGGCTGGCCGGGTACGCGCACTTCTTCGACAACATCCACCGCGGACGCGCCCACACGCTGCCGGCCGAGCAGGAGGCGCTGCTGGCGGGCGCCGGCCTGATGGCGCGCGGCGCCGGTCAGGTCTTCAACGCCTTCGACAACGCCGACCTGAGGCTGGGCGAGGTCGTCGATGAGCAAGGCCGGCGCGTCACCCTGACCAAGGCGCGCCACCAGAAGTTCATGAAGTCGACCGACCGCCGCCTGCGCCGCGAATCCTACGAGATCTTCCTGGACGCCTACGGCGCCATGCAGAACACGCTGGCGGCGAACCTGGACGCGAACATCAAGAACCACGTCTTCTACGCGCAGGCGCGGCGCCACCCGGGCGCGCTGGAGGCGGCGCTGCATCCGGACTGCGTGGCGCCCTCCGTCTTCCACGCGCTGGTGGAGTCGGTCGGCGCGCACGCGGAGGTGATCCATCGCTACACGTCGCTCAAGAAGCGCGTCCTGGGCCTGGATCCGCTGCGCGAGCACGACCTGGCGGCGCCGCTGTTCCCCGACGGCGAGTTCAGCTTCGACTACGACGAAGCCTGCGCCATGGGGCTGGAGGCGTTGGCGCCGCTGGGCCCGGAGTACGTGGCGACGGTGCGGGGCGGCATCGAGGGCGGGTGGATCGACGTCCACGAGAACGCCGGCAAACGCAGCGGCGGCTACTCCAGCGGCTCCTACGACACGCCGCCGTTCATCCTGCTGAACTGGAGCGACCAGCTGGGCGACACGTTCACGCTGGCCCACGAACTGGGCCACTCGCTGCACACCTGGCTGGCCGCGCGCCACCAGCCCTACGTCTACGGCGACTATCCCATCTTCACGGCCGAGGTGGCCTCCACCTTCAACGAGCTGCTGACGATGGACCACCTGCTGCGCACCACGACCGACCCGCGCCGCCGGCTCTACCTGCTGGACTACCAGCTGTCGCAGATCAACAACACGGTCTTCCGGCAGATGTGGTGCGCCGAGTTCGAGCTGCGCATCCACCAGGCCGGCGAGCAGGGCGAGACGCTGACGGCCCCCTGGCTGAACGCGCTCTACCTGGAGCTGCTGCGCAAGTACTGGGGTCCCGAGGTCGAGTTCGACCCCGCCCGCAGCCCGCTCACCTGGAGCCGCATCCCGCACTTCTTCTACAACTTCTACGTCTACCAGTACGCCACGGCGTACTCGGCGGCGGTGGCGTTGTCGCGCAAGGTTCAGGACGGCGGCGTCGCCGAGCGGGAACAATACCTGGACATCCTGCGTTCGGGCTGCAGCCGCTATCCGGTCGAAACCGTGCGTCTGGGCGGCGTGGACCTGGCCTCGCCCGGTCCGATGCGCGATGTCATTGTCCTGTTCGGCCGGCTGGTCGACCAGGTCGAATCCCTGCTGGAGTCGTGACCATGAAGCGCCGACCTGTCTCCCACCGTTCGTTCGGCCGCGCTGCGGCCGTCGCGCTGGTCGCGATCGCGGCGGCGGCTCCGGCGGCGACGCCCGGCAGTCAACAGACGGACTTGAAGGGGTTGCCCGACAGCGCCAAACCGATCCGGTTCTCGGGGGCGGAGGGGCGGTTCCAAACGACCTTCCCCACCGGTTGCGCGCGCATGCAGAGGAAGCAGAACACCCCCATCGGCGAAGACGCCGCCTCACCCACGGTGAAGGTGCGCGTCGTGTTCGCGACCTGCGAGCGCCATGGCCGCAAGGACGAAGGCTGCCAGGTCAGCGCCAGCCTGGGCGCGCTGCGGGATGAGCAGGGTCAGGCCGCGGTCGACGAGGTGCTCGCGGTCGTCCGCAAACTGATGTCCGACTACAGCGTGACGCCTTTCCGACAGGTTCCGATCAGCCGCGATTTCGGCTCCCACGGCAAGGTCGAGGGCGTCGACGTGCACGCCCGCGAGCCGATGGGCGTCGGCGAAGTCTGGATCCGCGGCCTGATGCGCGGCCCGGACATGTACGTCCTGCTGGCCTGGAAATCGATCGGCGGCCTGTTCACCGACCCCGAGTACTCCGTGTTCTTCAACGAGTTCCGGCCCTGGCCGGAGTGACCGCGGGCGGTTCGGCGACCGTAACCGAGGCCGCGACAAGGAACTAACCGGGCACGGGCACCCACCACCCGATCACCGACGACATCGCGCGCGAAAAACCGCCCCGCTGGCTGAACGCACACGTCGGCGGCGAGCTGGCCATCACCAACTCCCAGGGCCGCGACTGGCCCACCGACCTGGCCGCGCACAAGCTGGTCGTCCACTGCGGCGCCTGCATGTGGAACCGCCGCGAGATGCTCTCGCTCATCTTCCACGCCCGCGAAGCCGGCGTGCCGATCACGAACTTCGGGATGGCGATCGCCTGGTCCCTGGG
>VGXH01000083.1 GCA_016873405.1 bacterium | reverse complement strand
GGGGCGCCCCGGACGTCACGGCCGCCTTCTGGATCCGTTGCAGGTCGGTCAACGCGTCGTCGGGCACCTGGCCGATGCGCTCCCAGCCCTGTTCCTGCCAGGCGAAGGCGCGGCGGCCGGCCCGCACCATCGTGGTCACGTGGTCCGCCGGCAGGTGGCGCCAGCAGACGGGCACCAGGGCGCAGTCGTAGGGGTCCTTGCAGTGAGGGCCGATCGGCACCTCCGGCCGCGCCCCGCCGATCGTCGCGGCCTGGCGCGCGAACAGCGCCGGCACCTCGCGCATCAGGTCGCGCGCGCGTCCGGTGACGTCGTCGCGGGCGAACAGGCGCGCGGGCTCGACCGGGCCCTGGCGCACGTAGCCGGTGTCGATGTGCATCACGTACAGCCGCGAGAGCTTGACGCCCGCGCTCTCGATGGCGCCCGCTTGGAAGGCGACGTCCCACAGGTTGACGTCCTTGACGCGCGTGGAGGATTTCACCTCGACCAGGTCCCAGGCCTCGGGATCGTCCGCCGCCGGGACCAGGATGTCCGCGCGCACGTAGCGGCGGCCTTGCGGTTCCTCGCCGAGGAAGCTCGCCTCGAAGAGCGGGCGGCGCTCCTTCAGCAGCTCGCGCGTGGCCGCGGCGGTGGCCGCCAGGTCCGGGCGCGCCTCCGCGGTGGCGGCGCCCGCCGCCGGGCCGCCCGTGCGCGGCGCTGTCGCGGCGCCGTCGGCGCCCACCTCGAGGCCGCCCGGGTACAGCTGCTTGGCCAGGTCACCGACGGTGTGGCCCATGTCGAAGACGTACTGCGTGGCCGGGGCCGTGTCCGGGATCGCGTGGCGGTCGTTGTACTGCGTCCACAGCAGCAGGGGGCACTGGAGTCCCGAGAGGAACTTCGATTTCGAGATGACGGGTCCCATCATGGGTCCTTCCGCATGGCGCACCGGAATGGGCGCTGCTGATGGACCCATTATGCGGCGGCCGGGACGGCGCGTCCATGCCCGGTTCGCGGAAGACAGCGTCCCTCCGCGGGCCGGTCCCGATCGCCGCCGCCAGGGCCAGGGCCGGCAGGATGGTGAATGCATGAGTGCGCCGCATGCCCGTGGGCTCCTGTTCGCTATCGACCGTGCCGCATCGCGGATTCCCTTTTGTCGCCGTCCGGCGCATGGTGACACACTTGAAAGGGGATTATCCTGATCGAGGATTCCTGACAGCCCCGGTCGCGGCCTGCGGCCCGGCCCCGGCGGCGCGTGACATCGCCCGGCACGCCGGACACACGGCACCCGAACCGCACGCGGACATGATCCGACACCTGCTGGCCCTGCTCGTGATCCTCGGCTCGGCCGCGGCGGCACCGTCGCGCGCCGCGCCCCTGCGCGCCCGCGACCTGCCGGCGCCCGCCAGGTCGGCGCTGGCGCGGGCGGCCGCTCTGATCAACGGCGCGGAGGCTCCCCGGGGCTATGCGCTGCTGGACAGCCTGGCCGGGGTCGCCCGCGCGCGCGCGGACACGACGCTGCTGCTGGCGATCGCCGTCAGCCGGGGCGGCCACCTGGGCTGGGCCGGGCGTTCCCGCGAGGCGCTGCCGGTACTGCAGTGGGCGCTGCCCCTGGCCGCGGCGCGGGGCGACACGTCGCTGCAGGTGACGGCGGTGACGTGGCTCGGCTATGCGCTGGTCGAGTGCGGGCGCAGCAGCGCCGCGGAGTCCTTGTACGTGCGCCAGCTGCCCGTGGCCGCGGCGTTCGGCGATACGCTGCACGAAGGCTTCATGCACAAGGGGCTGGCCTACCTCCGCCTGCTGGACGGGCGCACGCGCGAGGCCCTCGCCGGCTTCCAGCGCGCCGAGCCCCTGCTGCGCGCGAGCGGCAACAGCTTCGGCGAGATCGACGCCATCACGGGCCAGGGCCGCGCCTGGGAGCAACTGGGCGAACTGGACCGCGCGCGCGCCACCTACGAGCGCGTCGCCCGGCTGGCGCGCGAGCGCAAACGGCCCCACAACGAGGCGGACGCCCTCAACAACCTGGGCAACCTCGAATTCGTGCGCGGCGACCCGGCGGCGGGCCTGCGCGCCTACCGCGCCGCGCGCGCGCTGCGTGAGCGGCTGGGCATCGTGCGCAACGTCGTGACGCCGGCCTGCAACGAGGCGCGCGCACTGGTCGAACTGGGACGCTTCACCGAGGCCGAGGCGACGCTCGACAGCATGGTCGCCCTCTGCCGCCAGGAGGGCTTCGTCTCGCTGCTCGGGAGCGTGCTGAACGACCAGGCCGAGCTGCGCCTGCGGCGGGGACGGCCCGCCGAGGCCCTGCGCATCAGCCGCGAGCTGCTGGCCCAGACGACCGAGCAACCCGTGTGGGAGCGCGCGCAGGCGTACCGCCTGGCGGCCAAGGCGCTGGCGGCCCAGGACAGCAACGCCGCCGCGCTGGCGCTGCTTGAGGGGCCGGCGGCGCGCCTGCGCCCGAGGTTGTCCCCGGACTGGGCCCTGCGCCACGACGAGGAGCTGGTGGATCGCCTGCTGGACGGTGGCCGCGCGGCCGAGGCGGTGGCGCTGGCGCTGGCCGCCGCCGTCGACGCCCGCGCGCTGCGGCGGTCCCGCGATGTCGTGGCCCTGTTCGTGGCGGCAGCCCGCGGCGCCATGGCCCTGGGCGACACGGCGGCCTCGCTGCCGCACCTGGAGACGGCCGCGCGCGCCTGGGAGGAAGCCCGCGTCCTGCCCCTGGACCTCGAGTGGCGCGAGCGGCGCGCCGGCACGCGGGCGCTCTCGGAGTCCCTGCTCCTGGCGCGCCTGGCTGCCGCCGGCGCGCCGGGCGATGCTGCCGACAAGGTCGAGGCGGCCTTCGACGATGCCCAGCGCTTCAAGGCGCGCACGCTGGCCGAGCGCGCGCGCCTGAACGCGCCGGTCGACACCGCCGGCATCGTGACCGCCGACCGCCTGCGCCGGGAGGTCCTGCGCGAGGGCGAGGTGCTGCTGGACATCCATGTCGGGCGCCGCGCGTCGCACGCCTTCCTGCTCGGCCCGGACGTCGCCCGCGCCGTGCGCCTGCCGGGAGAGGCGGCGCTGGCCACGCGCCTGGTCCTGCTGCGGGACCTGCTGGCGAACCGCGCGTCGGCGTCGACGACCGGGCCGGGCGCGGTGCTCGAGCTGGCCGGGGCGACGGCCCGCGACCTGCTGGGCCCGCTGGCGGCGCACCTGGCCGGCGCGCGGCGGGTGTTCGTGAGCCCCGACGGACCGTTCTACCTGGTGCCCGTCGAGGTGCTGCTGGCCGGCCTGGCGGCCGCGCCGGGAAACCTCAGCCCCGAGGCCTGGCCGGAGGTGGCCCGCGTCCCGTCGGCCGACCTGCTCGCGCGGGCGCGCGCCCGGGCGCCGCAGCCGGCCGCCGGCGCCCGCGCGCGCGGCGTCATCGTCGCCGCCGCGGCCAACGAGGCCGGCGAAGCGCTGCCCGGCGCGCGGGAGGAGGCCTCGCGCCTGCGGCGACGCTATCGCGACCTGGAGCTGTGGCAGGCGCCGCCCGACAGCGCGGACTCCGGCTTGGCCGCATCGCTGGCCGGCTACCAGCTGCTGCATTTCGCGTCGCACGCCACGCTGGACGACCAGCGGCCATGGCGATCGGGTCTTCTGGCCGCGTCGGCGGACGCCGGCCGCCCGGCGCGGTGGCTGCGAGCGGGAGACCTCGCGGCGCAGCCGCTCGCTGCGCAGCTGGTGGTCCTGGCGGCGTGCGCCTCGGCCGGCGGCGAGGTGCTGGCCGGAGAGGGACTGCAGGGCCTGTCGAGCGCCTTCCTGGCCGCGGGTGCGTCCACGCTGGTCGCCACGCTGTGGCCCGTCGACGACCGGGCCACCGCGCGCCTGATGGCGCGCTTCTACGATCGCCTGACCGACGGCGCCTCGGTGGGGCAGGCGCTGCGCGAGGCGCGGGCGGATGCGGCGCGCCGGGGGGAGGCGCTGGCCGACTGGTCCGCGTTCGTGGTCGTCGGCGATCCCGATCGCCGGCTCGCCCTGGCCGGGCGCGGGCGGCTGCCGGCGATGGCCGTGGGCGCGGTGGTCGTGCTGGCGCTGGGGCTGGGCGTTCTGGCCGCGCGACGGCGGGCCGCGGCAGGCCGCGCCGGGAAAGCGGGGGTTCCCGCGTGACGAATCGCCACGGGCTGCGACTAACCACCGGTGGACGTGATGGGAGCGGCCTGGACGACGCGGCGCTGGTCGCCGCGTTCCAGGCCGACCCGCAGGGCGCCGCCGGTCTGGCCGCGGCCTCGACGCTGCTGCAGCGCTACCGCGACCGCGTGCTCGCCTGGTGCACGCGGCGGCTCACCGATCCCGACGCGGCGCTGGACGTGACGCAGGAGACGCTCCTGGCGGCGCACGCGGGGCGGCGCTGCCGGGCTTCGGCGGGCGCGCGCAGTTCTCGTCGTGGCTGTTCGCGATCGCGCGCAACCGCTGTGTCAGCGCGTTGCGCGCCCGCCGACGCGCCACCGGCGACGACGCGCTGCTCGACGATGTGGCCGACGGCGCGGCCGACCCACAGGATCGCCTGCTGGCCCGCGAATCGCAGGAGCTGGTGCTGGAGCTGATGAACCAGGTGCTCGACGCCGAGGAGCGGACCGCGCTCTGGCTGAAGGCGTACGAGGAGATGCCGGTCGAGGAGATCTCGCGCCTGCTCGGGCTGCCGGGCCCCTCCGGTGCTCGCGCGGTCCTGCAGCGCGCGCGCCGGAGGCTGCGCGCGGCGCACGAAGCGCGGCACGCGTCGCGACCCAGGAAGGACACGCCGTGAGCGACTGCGTTCCCGTCGCCGAACTGGCCGCGCTGGCGGGCCTGCCCGAATCGGACGCGCGTCGCCGGCACGTGGAGGCGTGCGCGCGCTGCCGCGCGGCCTGGCTCGAGTATCGCGACTTCATGGACGGTGACGGGGCCCTCCGGTCGGCCGCCGGGCCGATCGACCACGCCGCGCGCGCCGCCCTGGACCGCGCCATCGCCACGGCCTGCGCGCCGCCGCGTCGTCGCGCGTTCGCGAGCCTGCGCCTGGTGACGCCCGTCGCCGCGGCGGCCGTCCTGGCCGTGGTCCTGCTGGCATCGCGCGAGGAGCCGGGGCCTTCGCCGAACGCGGCCCCGGTGCTGCGCGGCGACGCCGAGGCCGGCTCGCTGCTGCTGCACGCGGCCCGCTCCCTGCCCGACGGCGCCGTCGAGTTGCGCTGGAACTCCCTGGCCGGCGCGACGGCCTACAGGGTGCGGTTCCAGGGGACGGACGGCGCCCGGCTGGGCGAGTCGTCATCCCGGACGGACACCACGTTCGTGCTGCGTCCGGAAGCGCTGCCGGCCTGGCTGCCGGCTTCCGGCACGGTCGCCTGGCGGGTGGTGGCGTCCCGTGAGACGGGCGATGTCGTTTCCGCGCCGGGCCTCGTGACGGTTCCTTCCGGCCGCTGAGGCTTCGCCCGGGGGAGGGATGGCGCTCCGGCGGCCGGCCGCCCGGCCTCGCTAGCGCACCAGCGCCACGCGCGTCGCCGCCTCGGCCCCCGCCATCCGCACCCGCACCAGGTAGATTCCGGCGGCGACGGCGCGTCCGCGATCATCGCGCCCGTCCCACGTTCCGGACCACGGGCCGGTGTCCAGCCAGCCGTCCCACAGGCGCCGCACCAGGCGACCATCGACGGCGTGGATCGTCACGGCGGCCTCGCCGGCGCTCGCGAGCGAGAAGGCGATCGTCGTGCGTGGATTGAACGGGTTGGGCATGGCGCGCAGATTCGACAAGGCCGCCGCGGCCGGCGGCTCAGGCGCCGGGGCCACCCACGGCGTGCCCACGCGCACCACGGCGTCCAGCGTGGCCAGCGGCGTCACGAACAGGCCCGCGTTGTAGAACGCCGTCCCGTACGGCGCGACCAACAGCAGTTTCAGCTGCGTCTCCAGGTCGACGTCCCGGCAGACAAAACGCACGCGGTAGATCACGCCCGGCCCGGTCCGCGACTGGCCCCCGCACATCAGGCTGTGGCTGATGCGCAGGCGCCCGGCCAGCGTGTCGGCCTGGAAGACGTGGAAACGCAGGCCGCAGCCGGTGGTCATCAGCGGACCTTCCTGCGTGGCGATGTTCGCCGCGGGCAGGAAGCGCAGCGCCGCCGGCTCGTACTGCAGGTAGGCGTCGTAGGCGTTGAACGCGGGGCCGGCCACCGGCACGGTCAGTTCGACCAGCACGGTGTCGCCGGCGTCGGCGACGGCGGGAACGGGCACCACGTGCAGGCGAACGGTGTCGGACAGGGCCGAGAGGACGGGTGATGCGACGGCCGCTTCCAGGACGGCAGGCGCGGTCACCGCGAGCGCAAGAGCTGCCAGGAAGGCCAGCCGGCGGACGGGCGATGGGTGAATCATCGTGACGTCTCCCTCGCGGGTCGCGGCCCCGCTAGCGGTACCAGGCCTTGAGCGTGCCCCAGGATTCGCGCCGGTCGGCCACGGCGCAGTCGTACTGCACCTGTGCGTCCAGCGCCGTGAACGGGATGGGCGCGTTGAGGCCTGTGCGCAGGTCGCCCCTGCGCAGTGAGATCGTCGAGGTGCCGCTGGCGTGCCCCTCGAAGGTGATGCGCGCGACGGAGCCCGGTCCGGCCACCGAGCAGCCAAGGTTGGACACGTCGAAGGCGACGCTGTCGGCAGTGGCAGGGCCGAACCACCAGGCGAAGTGCGGGCAGGCGGCGCCCGCGACCAGCGCACCGGCCGTCACGGACAGAGGCCGGATGACATCGTCGTCGTACTGCACGACCAGCGAGCTGCCGCGCAGGTCGGTGGCCCCGGCGTCGACGACGACATCGACGGTCCAGGTCTGGCCGCATTGGAACTGCCCGCTCTCGGGCACGATGGCAACGACGGCCTGCGGCAGCGCGGGCGCGGCCGCGAGCAGGATCACCAGCGCCACGGCGGCGCCGGGGATCGGGCATGGGCGGTTGCGGAGTCTCATGCTGTCAGCTCCCGGGTCGAGGGCTGGGGCGGCGGCCGGTGCCGCCGCCCCCTTGGGCCATGGCGCCGTTCAGGCGCCCTCGCCTTCTACTTCAGGAGCGTCACGTGCCGGCTCTGCGTGCGGTCGGGCGCGATGAAGCGCACGATGTACGCGCCGGACGCCACCTGACGTCCCTGGTCGTCCAGTCCGTTCCAGGTCAGGCTGTGCGGCCCGGCCGGGAGCTCCTGTTCGACCAGCGTGCGAACCAGTTCGCCACGCACCGAGTAGACGCGCAGCGTGACCGCGCCGTCCATCGCCAGCACGAAGCTGAACTCGGTCGACGGGTTGAACGGGTTCGGCACGTTGGCCTTCAGCTCGGACACCGAAGGCAGGCTCACCGGCGGCAGGTCGCCGCCGCCCGTGATCGCCAGCGGCCGGTTGTCCCGATCGCGGGCGACGACGTTGCCCAGCGTGACGGCGGTGTTGCCCGCCGCCTTCA
>VGXH01000082.1 GCA_016873405.1 bacterium | reverse complement strand
GGGGGTGCCCGAGCTGGGCTGGATCCCGTTCGCCTTCGGGGCCCTGGCCCTGCTGACGCTGCGCGTGGCGGTGCTCGGTCGCGTGCGCGACCTGGTGGACCTGAGCGTGCTGATCGGCTACGTCTCGCTCTTCTTCTTCGCGCGTTTCGTGCTCATGCTCTACCGCTACGGGCACGACCTGGACCCCACGGCGGCGCTCAAGCTCAAGCCGTTCATGCCGGTCATCATCGGCACCAAGCAGATTGCCAATTTCACGACGCAGTCCTATCCTCTGGCCGGCACGATCCTCGTGGGCATCTTCGCCGGCGGCGTCATGGCGCTGACCGGCTGGCACCTCATTCGCGGCGCGCGTCTCGCCTCCGGTTCGCAAGAGGCGGGTGCGGGGGATTGCTGAACGGCATGGTGAACCAGACGACGCGCTATGCGCTGCAGATCCTCGGCTACCTGGCCCGCAGCGAAGCCACGCTGGTCCCGCACGAGCAGATCGCCCGCGACGTGGGGCTTCCCGCCAACTACCTGTCGAAGATCCTCAACCAGCTCCGCAAGAGCGGCATCGTCGAGTCGCGCAAGGGCTGGGGCGGCGGCTCGCGCCTGCTGCCGGGCGCGGCGGAGCGGCCCCTGCTGGACGTCGTGCGCGTGTTCGAGGGCGAGCGGCCTGCAAGCATCCCGGCCTGCATCTTCGGGCTGCCCGAATGCGGCGACGGGAATCCCTGTCCGCTGCACGAGCACTGGACCGGGATCCGGGATGCGTTCCAGCAGCTGCTGTGCACGACCACGATCGGGGATCTCAAGCAGCGGACGGTGAACGCGGGGCGCGGGGACCCGGGGCCGGGCGGCAGCAACGCCCTGCCGTAGGAGCCGGACACCGGCGTACGCCGCGTTCCCTTCGCCTCACCGAGCGACCAGGATCTTCGCCGTGCCCGTCCCCTCGCGGGCATTCAGGCGCAGCAGGTACGTTCCCGTTGCGACGGGCGCGCCGCGCTGGTCGCGACCGTCCCACGCCAGTTCCTGCGAGCCCGCCGCGCCGCCGCCGACGGTCAGACGCCGCACCCGCCGTCCGGCCAGGTCGAAGACCTCGGCCACCACGTCGCCGTTCAGTGGGCGGGAGAACGACACCGTGACGGCGCCCGAGGCGGGATTGGGATACGCGGACAGCGCCAGCGCGCCGCCGCCGCCGGGGCCTGCGCCCACGGCGGCCGCCGTGCCGAGCGCGACGCCCGCCACCCCGCTGTGGGGCTGGCGGCCGAGGTTCCCGAAGTTCCCCGCGACGTACAGCGTCTGGCCGACGACGAGCAGGTCGCGCACGGGGCCTTCCGCGTAGGGCAGCCAGGACGTAGCCGTCGCCCCGGCCGCGTCGACCGCGCCCAGATAGGCCGTGCCGATCGTGCCGTTGACGTTGTAGTGCCAGCCGCCGAGCCACAGCAGTCCGCCCAGCGCCACGATATCCTCGCAGGCGACCGTGGAGCAGACCGGCGACCACGGCTGCACGGCGCCCGTCGTGGCGTCCAGCGCCGCCGCCCGGTTGCGCGGCAGGCCGTCCGCCTGCGTCAGGTCGCCGACGCAGTACAGCAGGCCGCCCTGCCGCAGCAGCCCGCGCACGTCGCCCGCAACCTGGCAGGCGAACGAAGTGGCGGCGCCGGTCGCGGCGTCCAGGGCGGCGACGCGCGGCCGCGCCGCGCCGCCGGCGGTGGCGAACTGGCCGCCGACGTACACCACGTCACCGGCGGGCAGGATGTCCAGCACCGCGTTGTCCGCTCCCGGATTCCAGTCGGTCAACTCCAGCGTCGCCGCCGTGAACGACGCCAGGCGCTCGCGCGCCGCGCCCGCCACGGTGGTGAACGCGCCGGCGGCGTAGAGCCGGTCGCCCGCCGTGGCCAACGCGTGGATCAGGTTCGACGGCGAAGGGTTCCAGGCCGTCGCGGCGCCGGTGACCGCGTCGACCTGCCCGAGATGGCTGCGCGCCGAGCCGCCCAGCGCGGTGAACGTCCCGCCCACCACGATGCCCGTCGGCAGCGGCGCGATGGCGTAGACCCAGGCGTTCGCCTGCGGATCCCAGGCCGTGGCGGCGCCCGTCGCCAGGTCCAGCGCCGCCAGGTTCTGCCGCAGAACGCCGCCGACGCCGGCGAACGAACCGGCGGCCGTGAGCGTGGCACCGTCGAGCGCGAGCACTCTCACGGTGCCCGTCGCCTGGCTGGTCCAACCGGTGGGCGCGCCGCTGACCGCGTCGAGCGCGGCCAGCCGCCGGCGCGGCAGCCCGCCGACAGTGGCGAATTGCCCGCCGGCGAAGACCGTCGGACCCATGACGGCCAGGGCGTGGACGAAGTGGTCGGCCGCGGGATTCCAGCCCGTGCGCGCGCCGAACGCGTCGTCGTTGACCGCGCCGAGGTAGGCGCGCGCCGTGCCGCCGATGCCGGTGAACTCGCCGCCCAGGTAGACGACCCCGCCGGCCGGCGCCAGCGCCCGCACGGTGGCGTTCGGCGTGGGCGCCCAGGTGGTGAGCGCGCCGGTGTCCAGGGTGAAGCACGCGGCGTAGTTCCGCGTCTGCCCGCCCAGGCTGGTGAAGCCGCCGCCGGCGAACAGCCGCGCGCCATCGATCACCAGCGCGTAGACCGGGCCGTTGCCCGCCGGATTCCAGGCGGTCGGCGCCCCCGATTCCGGATCGAGCGCGGCCAGGCGCCCGCGGGCCTGCCCGCCGATGGTGCTGAACCAGCCGCCCGCGTAGACGTGCGCGGCGCCGGCGACCAGGCTGTGGATGTTCCCGTTGGGGGCCGGATTCCAGGCCAGAAGCGCGCCGCTGGCGGCGTCCAGCGCGGCCAGCCTCGCGCGCGCGGCGCCGTTGACCTGCGAGAAGTCGCCGCCAACATAGACGGTCGCGCCCAGGCGCGTGATGGCGCGGACCAGGCCGTTGGTGTTGGGATTCCAGGCCGCATCGACGGTGCCGTCGGCCAGCACGTGCACCAGGTTGCGGCGCTCCAGGCCATCGGCGAAGGAGAATTGACCGGCGGCGTACCAGCCGCCCGCGCCGTCCGGCACCGCGGCGTGCACGCCGCCGCCGGTGGCGATGGGATAGGTGACCCGGCCGAGCGCGGTCAGCGGCGCGCCGCTGCCGGCGGCGATCGCCACCAGGGCGCCCGTCGGCGGGGCCACGACGCGGAAGTTGCCGCCCAGGTAGAGGGTCCCCGCGTCGGCGGCCAGCGCGGCCACGTCGCCGTCGGTGACCCACAGGTCGCCGTCCATCTGCGCCGCGCCGGCGCGCGGCGCCCACGGGGCCGGCGCCCAGGCCAGGGCCAGCAGAAGGACGTACAGGCCGCGGAAGGCGGCCGCTCGCTCGCGCCGGGAGTTCATGCGCCACCTCGTTCCGGTCGGGGACGATCCTCGCGCCGGCGGTGCCACCGCGGGCCGATGGGGTTCTCGATGGGAATAACGCATTCGCGGCGCCGAACCCGACATGCGCCCGGCAGCGCGGCCGATCAGCGCTCCCGGCCGGACCGCAGTTCGCGCAGGATGTCGCGGCCGCGCCGCACCATCTCGTGACCGGGCTCGTAGATGGCGGCCAGGTCCGTGGTGGCGCGCGCGGCAAGCGTCTCGGCCTCCAGGCGGCGCCCCTGCCGCAGGCGGCAGGCCGCCACGCCCAGGCGGGCTTCCGCCAGCGGACCCTGGCCCAATTCGGGATGGGCTTCCAGCGTGGCCAGCGCGGCGGTCAGGAAGCTGTCGGCCCGCGCCAGACGGCCCCGATCGAGCAGGACCCAGCCCAGTCCCTTGGCGACGAGCGCGAGATCCGGCGCCTGGTCCCAGTCCAGCCGCCGGCGCGCGTCGAGCACGCGCTCGAACAGGCGCTGCGACGCGTCCAGACGGCCGGCGCGGTGCAGCACGACGGCCTGGTTGTTGAGGGTCCGCAAGGTGCCGCTGTTGTCCGGGCCGATGGTCGCCGCGAGCACGTCGTGGGCGCGGGCGAACCACTCGGCGGCTTCTTCATATCGGCTGCGCGAGTAGGCGAGCATGCCCAGCGCGTTGTAACCGCGCCCCAGTTCGAGGTGCGGCCCGCTGTGGACGCTCGCGTTGATCTCCGCCGCCTCGACCAGGCAGGTCCTCGCCTCGTCGAGCCGGCCCTCGTCCCGCAGCAGCGATCCGAGGCCCGTCAACGTGCCGGCGATGTCGAAATGTCCCTGCGGATACAGACGGCGACGGATCGCCAGCGCCTCCCGGAAGTGGGTTTCGGCCTGGGCGGCCTGACCGAGATCCACCAGCACCGCGGCGCGGTTGTGCAGGCTGGTGGCCACGTCCGCGTGCGATTCGCCGAGCCGCGCGAATCGGCCTCGGCGGCGCGCCCGGCGCGGTACAGGCAGACGGCGAGGTTGTTCAGGTCGGTCCCGATCGCCGGGTCGTCGGGGCCGAGCAGCTCCAGGTCGATGGCCAGCACTTCGCGATACAGGCCCTCGCTGGCGGCCGGGTCGCCGGCCTGGCTCAGAACGCCGGCGAGATTGGCCAGAGACGCCGCCGTGGCCACGTGGCGGCGTCCGTGGGCGCGCTCGTGGATCGCCAGGGCACGGCGGTACAGGGCCTCGGCGCGCTCGAACCGGCCGAGCTCGTAGACGACGCCGCCCAGCGCGTCGGCCACCCGCGCCACCGCCGGCGACCACGGGCCGTGGACAGCCTCGGCCTGCGTCAGCGCCTCGCCCAGCACCGTGTCGGCGTCGGCGTGGGCGCCGACCAGGCGCAGCAGTTCGCCCACCGTCACCAGCAGTTCGGCGCGCAGCGCCGGCTGCTCGGCGAGCTTGCCGCGCAGATCGCCCGCGCCACGCCGCAGGATCTCCCGTGCGGTCACCTCGCGCCCCGGCGTGGCGGAGGGGTCGGCCGCCGCGAAGAGGTCCAGGAGGAACGCGCGCGCCTGCTCCGCGCGCGCGGCTTCGCGCGCGGCGCGGCGCGCCTGCCAAGCGGTCGTCGCCAGTCCTCCCACCAGGGCGACGAGCACCAGCGCTCCCGCCGCGACGGCCACGCGGTTGCGCCGCACCAACTTCGCCAGCACGTACCGGCGCGAGGGCGGCCGCGCCTGCACCGGCTCGCCGGCCTCGGCGCGACGCAGGTCGTCAAGCAGGGCGTCGACCGACGCATAGCGGCCCGCCGGATCCTTGGCCAGGCAGCGCGCCACGATGTTCTGCAGGTCGCCGGCCAGCAGCCGGTCGCGCCCGAGTTCGACGACGACGCCGACGCCTGCCGCGTCCGCGACGGCGTCGCGCGCCGCTCGCGTCAACGGCGCCGGATCCAGCTCCGCCGCCGCGCGCAGCAGTTCATGCTCGGGGACGTCCTTCCCTCCATGCGGCGACCGGCCGCACAGCAACTCGTAGAGCACCGCGCCGAGCGCGTAGATGTCCGTGGCCGTCGTGATCGCGCCGCCGGTCACCTGCTCGGGCGCGGCGTAACGAGGGGTGAACGGCCGCCGCCCGGCCAGCGTCAGGTCCGCGCCGTCGTCGTCGGCCAGGAGCTTGGCGATCCCGAAGTCCAGCAACTTCACGCAGCCGTCGTCGTCGACGAGGATGTTCGACGGCTTGAGGTCGCCGTGCACGATCAGGTGGCGATGCGCGTGGGCCACCGCATCGGCGACCTGACGAATCAGGCGCAGCCGCATCCGCACGTCGGCCGCCCGCTCGCGACAGTGGTCGGTGAGCGGCGCGCCCTGCACCAACTCCAGCGCGAACCACGGCCAGCCGTCATCGCTGACGCCGCCGTCCAGCAGGCGGGTGATGCCCGGGTGGGTCAGGCGCGCCAGGATCGCCCGCTCGCGCCTGAACCGCGCCGCCAGATCGCCGTGCACGTCGCTGCGCGCCAGCACCTTGACCGCCGCGCTCTGGGCGAAGTCGCCGGCGCAGCGCTCGGCGACGTGGACCAGGCCCATGCCGCCTGCGCCCAGCAGCGGACCAAGGCGCCAAGCGCCGAGGATGCGACCTTCGAACGAAGAACCACCAGCGTCAGGTCCGGGGACCAGCGCGCCCGCCCAGTTGCCGAGGGGTTCCTCAAGGAAGCCGCCGAAGCGCCGGTCGGCCGCCAGCAGCGCCGCCAACGCGGCGGCGAGCTCGGGCCGGTCGGCGCGCAACGCGTCCAACCGCGCCTGCCTCGCATCGTCGGCCGATTCCAGCAGGGCGTCCAGCTCGCCGAGAAGTTCCTCGCGCAGCCGCGGGTCGTCAGGCAGGCCGCTCATGGGACCCGACCGTCGTCGGCCAGCGACAGGCTCAGCAGCGCCCGCGCGCGCTGCCAGTCGCGCTCGACCGTGCGCGTGGTCACGGCCAGCAACTCGGCGATCTCGGGCACCGTCAGGCCGCCGAAGTACCGCAGCTCGACGACCTCGGCCAGCCGCGGCTCTAGCCCGCGCAGGCGATCGAGCGCCTGGTCGACGGCCAGGAGCAGCTCCAGCCGCGGTTCGACGGCCGGTTCGTGCCCGGTCAATCCGGTGTGGTCGGCGCCCTCGCCGCGCCGGGCGGCCAGCCGCCGCCGCGCGCCGTCGCGCAGCAGGTGCCGCATCGCCAGGCTGGCCACGGCATAGAAGTGACGCCGGTCCTGGAAGTCGGCCTCGCGCGGGCCGAACAGGCGCAGATACGCCTCGTGGACGACGGCGGTCGTGTTCAAGGTGGGATCGGCGCCCTCACGCCGACGATGCCGGCGCGCGATGAGGCGCAGCTCGTCGTAGACCAGCGGGAGCAGCGCCTCGAGCTCGGCCGCGCCGCCGGCCCGGGCGCTCCGCAGCAGCGAGGTGATGTCGGGCCTCGGGTCCATGGCGAGCCTCCGCGGTCGTTGCCGGTCACCCGAGTCTACCGCTCGCCGGGCCGCCGGGCAATGCCCGAGCAAGATGGGTGGATTTCGTGTCGGATTCCGGTGCCGGATTGCGTTAACATCAGTGGAGGGAGCGGCGGCCTGCCGCGTCCGCAACGGGCAACGACCGGGAGTGGTGATCATGTCACGAATCCGCCTTACGGCCCTCGCGGCCGCCGTCCTGGCCAGTCTGGCCGCAGCGCTGCCCGCCCTCGCCGGTGCCGTGGATCAGCCGTCGCCGGCGGCGCTGCCCACTCCGGACCGGGAGGCCGCGATGGACCCCGTGACGCCCGCCGACGCCGTCGATCCCGCCCTGGCGGCCTGGCGCGACAGCGTCCTGCCCGACATCCGGGCGTTTCTGGCCGCCGAACGCGAGGCGCTGGCCTCGCTGGCCGCCGTGAAGTCGGACGACCCCGAGGCGGAGCGTGAGCGGAATCGCCTTTGCGAGGAGCGGAAGCTGCTGGGCGAGCGCGAGATCGCGCTGCTCCAGTTGGCGTGGGCCGAGGCGCACGGACGCGCGCCCCTGGCCGAGCGCCTGCGGAACCGCGTGGCCGCGCTCGAGGCCGCCTGGCCGGAACTGCCCGCGGCCGCCGCGCGCGTGTACGGCAGCGGCGCGGCGCGGATCGGCGCCCC
>VGXH01000081.1 GCA_016873405.1 bacterium | reverse complement strand
AAAACCGTCACCGCCGACCAGGCGCGCCAGCACAGCGTCCAGGCGCGCATGAGCGGCTGGATCGAGACCCTCGCGGTGGCCGCCGTCGGCGATCGCGTGGCCGCGGGCGGGTCGCTGCTGACCATCTACTCGCCCGAGCTGGTCGCCACGCAGGAGGAACTGCTGCGCGCGCGGGCGCTGGCGCAGGGCGCCGCGGACGACGACACGCGCGCGGGCGCCGCCGCGCTGGCCGAGGCGGCGCGCCGCCGCCTGCGCCTGCTGGGCGTTTCCGAGGGGTTCCTCGCCAAGCTCGAAGAGTCCGGCGAGGTCGCGCGCGCGGTGCCGCTGCGCTCGCCCGCGTCCGGCGTGGTCACGCGCCGCGAAGCCTACGTCGGCATGGCCGTCGAGCCCGGAATGGAGCTGCTCCAGGTGAGCGACCTGTCGGCGGTCTGGCTGGACGTCCGCTTCTACGAGTACGAGGCGCGCCACGTCGCGGCCGGGGGCGCGGTGAGCGTGCAGCTGCCGCACGAACCCGGGCTCTCGCTGCCGGGGACCATCGACTACGTGTACCCGGTCCTCGACGACGCGACGCGCACGCTGCGCGCGCGCGTGATCCTGGACAACGGCTTCGGGAACCTGCGGCCGGGGATGTATGCCGACGTGCTCCTGGAGGTGGATCGCGGCGATGGCCTGGCCATCCCCGACGACGCGATCCTGGACACGGGCCGCCGGCAGGTCGTGTTCGTGGCCGAGGGCGGCGGGCGCTTCGTGCCGCGCGAGGTGACCGTCGGCGACCGCGCCGAGGGCCTGGCGCAGGTGCTCGAGGGACTGGAGCCGGGCGAGGAGGTGGTCGTCAAGGCCGCCTTCCTGCTGGACAGCGAGTCGCGGATCCGCGCCGCGCTGCTGCCGCCGCCGGGCCAGCCGGCCGCCGGCGGGCACGCGGACGGGAGCCACTGATGATCCCGCGCGTGATCGAATTCTGCGCGCGCAACCGGCTGCTGGTGCTGGTCCTGACGGCGCTGGCCTGCGTCTACGCCGCGCAGACGCTGCGCACGGTGCGCCTGGACGCGCTGCCCGACCTCTCGGACACCCAGGTCATCGTCTACACGACCTGGGACCGCTCGCCGGACATCGTCGAGGACCAGGTCACCTACCCCATCGTCAGCGGATTGCTCGGCGCGCCGGGCGTCAAGGCCATCCGCGGGTTCTCGGACTTCGGCTTCTCCTTCGTCTACGTGGTGTTCGACGACGGGACGGATCTCTACTGGGCGCGTTCGCGCGTCCTGGAATACCTGGGCGCCATCTCCGCGCGCCTGCCGGCGGGCGTGACGCCCACCCTGGGCCCCGACGCGACGGGCGTGGGCTGGGTCTTCCAGTACGCGCTGGTCGATCCGGAGGGCCGCCACGACATCGACGAGCTGCGGTCGTACCAGGACTGGACGCTGCGCTACGCGGTGCAGGCGGTCGAGGGCGTGGCCGAGGTGGCCACCGTCGGCGGCTTCCAGCGCCAGTACCAGATCACCGTCGACCCGGTGCGCCTGGCGGCGTTCGACGTGACGCTGATGGGTTTGACCGCGGCGGTGAAGGCCTCCAACAACGAGGCCGGCGGGCGCCTGCTGGAATGGAGCGGCACCGAGTACATGGTCCGCGCCCGCGGCTACGCGCGGACCCTGGCCGATTTCGAGCAGATCGTGGTCGCCACCGGCGAAGGCGGCGTGCCCGTTCTGCTGCGCGACGTGGCGCGCGTCGGGCTGGGGCCGGAGATGCGGCGCGGCGTCGCCGACCTGGACGGCCTGGGCGACTCAGTGGGCGGCATCGTCGTCATGCGCCAGGGCGAGAACGCGCTGAACGTGATCAACCGGGTCAAGGCGCGGCTGCACGAACTGGAGCCGGGCCTGCCCGCCGGCGTCAAGATCGTCACCACCTATGACCGCTCGGACCTCATCAAGCGCGCGATCGACACGCTGACGCACGAACTGATCCTGCAGATGATCATCGTCTCGCTGGTGATCCTGGTCTTCCTGTGGCACGCGCCCTCGGCGATCGTGCCGATCGTCACCATCCCGGTCTCGATCCTGCTCTCGTTCATCCCCCTGGCGATGGCCGGCGTGACGATCAACATCATGTCGCTGGCCGGCATCGCGATTTCCATCGGCGTGCTGGTCGACGGCGCCATCGTCGAGGTGGAGAACGCCTACAACCGCATCCACCAGTGGCAGGTGACCGGCCGCAAGGGCAGCTTCCACGATGTGCGTCTGGAGGCGCTCAAGGAGGTGGGGCCGGCGGTCTTCTTCTCGCTGCTGGTCATCGCGGTGGCCTTCATCCCCGTGTTCACGCTGGTGGACCAGGAAGGGCGCCTGTTCAAGCCGCTGGCCTACTCGAAGAACCTGGTGATGGGCCTGGCCGCGGTGCTGGCGGTCACGCTGGACCCGGCGCTGCGGATGATGTTCGCGCGATGCGACCCGTTCGTCTTCCGCCCTCGCCCGCTGGCGAAGCTGGCCACCGCGGCGCTGGTGGGCACCTACCACGCCGAGGAGAGGCACCCGATCAGCCGCGCCATCGCGCGCGTCTACGACCCGGCCTGCCGCTTCGTGCTGCGCCGGCCGCGGACGGTGATCGCGGTGGCCTTCGCGCTGGTGCTGGCCACGGTGCCGGTCTACCTGCAGCTCGGCTCGGAGTTCATGCCGCCACTGAACGAGGGCTCGATCCTCTACATGCCGACGACGCTGCCGGGCATCTCGGTGGCGCAGGCGCTGGACCTGATGCGCACGCAGGACCAGGTGCTGGCCTCGTTCCCGGAGGTGGAGCGCGTGTACGGCAAGGCCGGGCGCGCCGACACCTCCACCGACCCGGCGCCGCTGTCGATGATGGAGACCACCGTCATCCTCAAGCCGCAGGACCAGTGGCGGGCCAAGGAGCGCTGGTACAGCGGGCGCCTGCCGGGCTTCCTGCTGCCGCTGGTCAGGCCGCTGTGGCCGGACCGCATCTCGTGGGACGAACTGGTCGACGAGATGGACAAGGCGCTGCGCATCCCCGGCGTGACGAACGCCTGGACGATGCCGATCAAGGCCCGCATCGACATGCTGACGACCGGCGTGCGCACGCCGGTCGGGATCAAGATCCTGGGTCCGGACCTGGAGGCGCTCGAGCGTCTGGGCGGCCAGATCGAGTCGCTGCTGCCCCAGGTGCAGGGCACGCGCAGCGTGTTCGCGGAGCGCGCGGCGGGCGGCTACTTCGTGGACGTCGAGCCGCGGCGGGGCGAGATGGCGCGCCTGGGCCTGACCGTCGACATGGTCCAGGAGGCGGTCATGGGCGCCATCGGCGGCGAGAACGTGACCGCCGTGATCGACGGCCGCGCCCGCTACCCCGTCAACATCCGCTACCCGCGCGAGCTGCGCGAGGACCTCGACTCGCTGGGCCGCGTGCTGGTCGACACGCCGTCCGGCGCGCTGGTGCCGCTGGCGCAGGTGGCCGACCTGTCGGTCAGCTCGGGACCGGCGATGCTGCGCAACGAGAACGGCTTCCTGGCCAGCTACGTCTACGTGGACGTGGCCGGGCGCGACATCGGCGGCTACGTGAAGGAGGCGCGCCAGCTCGTGCGGGACGAGGTGGCGCTGCCGGCCGGGATCACGCTGGAGTGGAGCGGGCAGTACGAGAACATGCTGCGCGTGCAGGAGCGGCTGCGCCTGGTCGTGCCCGCCACCCTGGTGCTCATCTTCCTGCTGCTGCTGGCCAACACGCGCTCGTCGTTCAAGGCGATGGTCATCCTGATGTCGGTGCCGTTCTCGGCGATCGGGGCGGTCTGGCTGCTCTACCTGCTGGACTACAACGTCTCGATCGCGGTCTGGGTGGGCCTGATCGCGCTGCTGGGCCTGGACGCCGAGACGGCGGTGTTCATGCTGCTGTTCCTGGACCTCTCCTGCGACGCGGCGCGGCGCGAGGGCCGGCTGACGACGCGCGCCGAACTGGACGAAGCGATCCTGCACGGGGCCGTCAAGCGCGCCCGCCCGAAGATGATGACGGTGACGGCCAGCTTCCTGGGCCTGCTGCCGATCATGTGGGCGACCTCGGCCGGCTCGGACGTCATGAAACACATCGCCGCCCCGATGATCGGCGGCCTGGCGACGTCGTTCGTGATCGAGCTTCTGGTCTACCCGGCGGTGTACAAGCTGTGGTACGGGCGGCGGCTGCCGGCCTGAGGGAGGCCCGCGGCCGCCGCCGGGGCCGGCGAGCGCCGGGCGCACTTTCGCTTGCCACCCGCCGCGGCATCCGGTAGTTTCGAACAACTGATCGAAAACACCCGGGCGGCACGCATCCGCCGGATCCACGCCGGCCGGACCGCCCAGACCCCGAGCAAGGAGACCGCCCATGTCCCTGGACTGGCTTGCGCGCGATGACAAGCTGAAGAACCACGCGTTGTTCGGCACCGAGCACTGGGGCACCGAGGCCCCCTGCACGACCTACGAGAAGAAGCCGCTGCGCGACGAGCAGGGCATAGCCGTCGAGGGTCTGTTCACCGCGTGGATCACGCTGAACAACCCCGCGCAGTTCAACAGCTACACCACGGGCATGGTCAAGGGCGTGATCGCCGGCTTCCAGGCCGCCTCCTCCGACCGCAGCGTCGTGGCGGCGGTGTTCACCGGCGCCGGCGACAAGGCCTTCTGCACCGGCGGCAACACCAAGGAGTACGCCGAGTACTACAGCCGCCGCCCCAACGAGTACGGCGAATACATGGACCTGTTCAACGCCATGGTCGACGGCATCCTGAACTGCAAGAAACCGACGATCTGCCGCGTCAACGGCATGCGCGTGGCCGGCGGCCAGGAGATCGGCATGGCCTGCGACATCACCGTCGCCTCGGACCTGGCCATCTTCGGCCAGGCCGGGCCCAAGCACGGCTCGGCGCCCGACGGCGGCTCGACCGACTTCCTGCCGTGGATGCTGCCGACCGAGGACGCGATGTGGAACTGCATCTCCTGCGAGATGTGGAGCGCGTACAAGATGAAGGTCAAGGGCCTGATCACCGCGGCGGTGCCGGTGCTGAAGGTGGACGGCAAGGTCGTGCGCAACCCGCTGGTGGTCACCGACCGCACCGTCGACGAGGGCGGCGCCCTGGTCTACGGCGAGCCGAAGACCGGCGCCGCGGGCAAGGCCGGCAAGGAACTGCTGCAGTCGGGCACCGTCGACCTGTCGGGCGTGGACGAGGTCGTCGACCGCATCGTCTGGCGCTTCGCGAACCTGTTCCCCGGCTGCCTGATGAAGTCGATCGACGGCATCCGCGCCAAGAAGAAGTTCTTCTGGGACCAGACCAAGCTGGCCAACCGCCACTGGCTGGCCGCCAACATGTCGGGCGAGGCCTTCCTCGGCTTCACCGCCTTCAACAGCCGCAAGCAGACCGGCCAGGACGTCATCGACTTCGTGCGCTACCGGCAACTGGTGGCGCAGGGGGCGTTGATGGACGAGGGGATGTTCGAGCAGGTGCTGCCGAAACCGAAGGCGGAGTAGGCGCGCGGCGGCCGGAAGCGTGGGGGTCGCACGGGCGCGCCGTCGACCTCCTCGTCCGGACCGAAGCCGGACACTGAGGCGGATACGCGGCGGTGGTGTACGCGCCGCCGCCGGGTTCGGTGGCGCGGCAGCGCGCCCGCGTCACTTTGCGAGGATCACCTTCACCGTCGAGCTCGCTGGCCCGACCGACAAACGGGCAACATAGACACCGGAAGGAAGCGCCCGGCCCGCATCGTCGCGACCGTCCCAGGACACGGCGTGGCTGCCCGCACCCTGCCAGCCGGCCGCCAGTGAACGCAGCCGGCGACCCCGCAGGTCGAACACCGCCAGGTCGACGGCGCCCGGCTGTTCCTGCCCCCAGGCCAGGCGCGTCGCGGGATTGAACGGGTTGGGCGTCACCGCCAGGACGGGTCCGGCGCGCGGCGGCTCACCCACGCCCGTGGTGCCGAGGTCCAGGGCGATCATCTCCTGCACCAGCACCAGGTCCGTGTCCCGGACGTAGGCGCCCGCGTAGTAGACAGGAGGCGCCTCGCGGCTGTAGGTGCCGCCGATCGGGTTGCCGATGGCGGCGCCGTTGAGGCGTGTCCAGGGAGCATCGCCGAGCGTCGCGGCATTGACCATGTCCACCGCGTGCTTGCACGGATACCACAGCGGCGGGTAGTCGAAGCCGGGCCACTGCGCGTTTGGCGGCTGCGCGTGATCCCATTGCGCTTGCACCCGGAGATACGCACAGCGGACCTGCCCGATGTAGCGCAGCGCTTCGCGCTCCTGCCACCAGGCGAGGTTGGCGGGCGACGGGTCCCGCGTGGTGCTCCAGTGGCCGAACATGTTGTAGGCGCCGACTTCGCGATTGTTGGTTGGGACGGCGTCGAGGGCCCAGGGCTCAAAGCTGGTGACGTAGCTCTCGTCCGGCCCTTCGCCGTCGATCAGGTACTTGACGGGCAGGTCCGGATAGCGGCCGAGGCAACCGGCGCCCATCGTGATGCCGTAGCTGCTCGTCAGCACGCCGAGTTGGGCCGGCAGTCCGTTGGGCGCGTTGTGCGCGAACAGAATCACCGCCCGCAGGTCGTCCTGGTGGAGGAACCCGTTGTGGTCCTCCACGCCCTCGCTGGGATGCAGGACGCCGCGGCCCTCGGCGTTGAAGTGGAACTCGATGATGCCCGTTGCCGCGAACCCCTTGTGGCCGTTCTCGCCGGCACCGAGACCGCCCGGTACGCAGACCACCGCCGGGAAACGCCGGCCCGGGTACAGATCGGGGCGGGGCTGAACGACCTCGACCCAGAGGCGATTGCCGTTGGGGGCCGTGACGAAGTACCCGCGCATCACCTCGGTCACGAAGGTCTCGGCACCGACGGCCGGCGTCGACAGGACCGTCAGCGCGTAGACGGTCATCATTGCGGCGGCGATCTTCAGCATGCGCATGTGGCCGGCCTCCCGAGGTGGCGCCCGTCCTTCCGCTGCCGTCGATCATACCACACGCCCCGGCGGGGGCAGCGCCGCAACGGATCCGCGGGCGGTCGACCACGGACAAGGCCGGCGGGAAGGCAAGCGCGGCCCCTGCCCGGCGCGACGGCCCCGCCGCCAGGCAGCGAAGACGAGGTTGACAACGCGTGCACGCTCGTGCAAGCTGGGAAATGAGACATCCAGATCCGAATAGTCCCCCGACGGCCGGCAGTGCCCGCGCCGCCAGGCCAGGACCCACGTCAGACCGGACGGAGGCAACGAGATGTTCAAGTCATTGGCCGCGATCGCGATTCTGGCCTGCCTGGCCGCCTGCAACTCCGGTTCCCAGTCGGGCGAGGCTGCGGGCGCGAAGTCCGGCGCTCCCGCCCAGTCCGCCCCGGCGAAATCGAACACGCCGCCGCTGGACCCGACCAACATCGTGAGCATCGCCGTCGGCTCGCCTGACCACACCACGCTCGTCGCCGCTCTCAAGGCCGCGGACTACGTGACCGGCG
>VGXH01000080.1 GCA_016873405.1 bacterium | reverse complement strand
CCCCCTGGACGAGGCGACCGGCCGCCCGCTGCCCGAGGACAACTGGGTGTGGTCGCCGCAGGGCGTGATCGCGATGCACTGCCCCGAGATGTGGGGCGAGGTCGTCTTCGACGACGGCACCGGCCACGCGGTCGAAGGCAGCGCGGATCACGACCGCCACCGACTGGGCGCGCTGCTGATGCCGCTGCACTACCGGCAGCAACGGCGCCACCGGGAGCACGGCAGCTATGCCGGGGACCTGGCCGCGCTCGGGCTGGGCGCCGGCGAGCGGCCCGGCTGGCCCGGCGACCGCGACGGCGCCGACTGGGACACGCCGCTGCCCGCCGGCTGGACACTCACGCTGGACGGCGGCGGCGTCTGGTACCGCGCCGTGCTGACGACGACCGCGGGCACGGTCACGATCGACCACACCGGCCGGCTGGAGGCCTCGCGATGACGCTGCGCCGCCACCCCAACGGCCCCATCATCACGCGGCGCGACCTGCCGCCGATGCCGGGCCTGATCGATCCGAGCGCCGTCTTCAACCCCGGCGCCGTCCGGCTTGACGGCGTCACCTACCTGCTGCTGCGCGCGCAGGGGCGCGACCGCCGCACCTTCCTGGTGCCGGCGCGCGGACGCACCGATCGCCGCTTCGTCGTGGCCGGGCGGCCCACGGTGCTGGACGGCGTCGAGCGGCTGCGCGAGCCGGGCGCCCGGCGCGACCTGCAGGTCTTCCACGTCTACGACCCGCGGCTGACCGTCTGCGACGGCGCGCTGCACGCCGTGACCGCGGTGGACACCGACCGCGGCTGTCGGCTGGTGGTGTGGCGCGCGGCGGGCGATCCCGCCGACGGCTTCGCCGGCCTGGAGAGGCTGGAATCGGTGGCGGTGACCGGCCGCGTCGATACGCGCAACGGCGCGCTGTTCCCGCGGCGGGTGGGCGGGCGCTGGCTGCTGCTGGAGCGGCCGAACCTGCCGCAGGGGCCGGGCGCGCCGCCGTCGGGCGGCGAGGTGACGCTGTCGTCTTCGGACGACCTGCGTCGCTGGCAACCGGAGGGCCCGGTGTTCGCCGGTCGGCCGCGCTACTGGGACGAGCTGGTCGGCGCCGGGCCGCCGCCCCTGGAGACGCGCGACGGCTGGCTGCTGCTCTACCACGGCGTGGCCACGCACTTCCAGAGCGTGAACATCTACCAGGCCGGGGCCGTGCTGCTGGACCGCGAGGATCCGCGCCGCGTGCTCGCGCGCTCCGCGGCGAACATCCTCGAGCCGCGCCCGCTGTACGAGTTGACCGGCCAGGTGCCGAACGTGGTCTTCCCCAGCGGGATGACCTGCGACCGCCTCGATCCCGACGGCTGCGCGCCGCCCGAGGCCCGGCTGTGCATCTACTACGGCGCCGCCGACACCGCCGTCTGCGTGGCGACCACGACGGTCGCCGCCGTGCTGGACGCCTGCCGCGGCTGACGCGCGGGCGCCCTGCGTAAGGAGACTCGACCTTGGCCGACACGCCTGCCGCCGCGCCCCGGCGCGCCTTCCTGGTCTCGCACACCCACTGGGACCGCGAGTGGTACCTGCCGTTCAGCCGCTTCCGCGTCCACCTGCTGGAAGTGGTGACGAAGGTGCTGGACCAGCTGGAGGCCGACCCGCAGGGGGCGGCCTTCGTGCTGGACGGGCAGTCGTGCGCGCTGGAGGACTTCCTGGCTGCGGCGCCGCGCGAGCGCGCGCGCGTGGAGAAGCTGGCCGCGGCCGGCCGCCTGGCCGTGGGCCCCTGGTACATCCTGCCGGACGAGTTCCTGGTCAGCGGCGAGGCCACCGTCCGCAACCTGGTCCACGGCCGCCTGGCCGCCCCGCCCGGCGGCCTGCAGCAGGTAGGCTACATGCCCGACAGCTTCGGGCACATCGCGCAGATGCCGCAGCTGCTGCGCCTGTGCGGCATCGACTCGTTCATCTTCACGCGCGGGCTGGGCGACGAGGCGCAGGACATGGGCTGGCTGTTCCGCTGGGCGGCGCCCGATGGCTCGCAGGTGCTGGCGGTCAACCAGTGCGACGGCTACTGCAACGCCGGCGGTCTGGGCTTCGCCGAGATCTGGCACGCGCACACCGCGCGCATCCCCTGCCCCGACCGCGCCGCGGCCCGCGTGGGCGAGATCTTCGCCAAGCTGGCCGGGCGCCCGGGCGCCGAGCCGGCGCTGCTGAACAACGGTTGCGACCACTTCGGCCCGCAGCAGCGCTTCGGCGACATCCTGGCCCGGCTGCGCGAGGCCCATCCCTCAACCACGTTCGCGCACGGGCGCTTCGAGGATTTCCTGGCCGCCGCGCGCGCCGAAGCGCCCGACGCCGCGCGCCCGCTGCTGCAGGGCGAGCTGCTCGGCGGCCGCGACCACCTGATCCTCTCGGGCGTCTGGTCGGCGCGCATGCCGCTCAAGCAGGAGAACGAGTATTGCCAGGGCCTGCTGGCCCGCGTCGTCGAACCGCTGGCCGCGGCCGCGCACTTCCTGCACGGCGAGGCCTGGCCCGAGGGCCTGCTGGACACCGCCTGGAAGGAGCTTCTGCGCAATCACCCGCACGACTCGATCTGCGGCTGCAGCACCGACGAGGTGCACCGCGAGATGGCCACGCGCTTCGCCGCCGCGCGCCAGACCGGCGAGCACTGGCTGGCCCGCCGTCTCAACCGCGCCTGCCCGATGTTCGGCCCGCGGCCGGAGGACGACCGCGACACCGTGATCGTCGTGGCCAACCCCCTGCCGCGCCCGCGCACCGAGGTGGTCGAGCGCGTGGTCGTGCTGCAGCCGTTCGGCTACGACCTGGCGAAGCTGCGGCTGCTCGACGAGCAGGGCCGCGCGGTGCCGTGCGAGATCGTCAAGCGGCGCTTCCTGGAGCGGTTCTGGGGCATCGACTACCGCGCCGAACTGTCGGCGGAGAACCAGCTCACCATGCTGGAGCCGTACCTCAAGCGCTTCGGCGACCGCATCATCGGCAGCGAAGCCGACAAGGACACCAAGGACTGCTTCCTGCACCTGCGCTTCCTGGCGACGGACCTGCCAGCCTGCGGCCACGCCCTGTACCGGCTGACCGACGCGCCCGGCCCGGTGCCCGCGCGCGACGCGTTCACGCCGGTGGTGGCGCGGCGCGGCGGCGAAGACGCCGTGCTGGACAACGGCCTGGTGCGCGCGGTGCTGCATCCGGACGGCACCGTCGACCTGCACGACCTGGCCACCGGGCGCGTGTTCAGCGGCCTGAACCTGCTGGAGGACGGCGAGGACGCCGGCGATGAGTACGACCACGGCCCCATCAAGGTGCCGGAGACGGTGTTTTCCGGCGGGGCGCCCGGCGAGCTGCGCCTGCGCGACTGCACGCCGCTCTTGGGCCAGGCCGAGACGGTGTTCCGCTTCGACCTGCCGCGCTCGCTGGTGCGCGGCCGCCGCGGCCGCGACCCGCGCACCACGCCCTGCGACGTCGAAGTGCGCGTGCGGCTGGCGGCCGGCTCGCGCCGCCTGGACCTCGAGACGATCATCAACAACCGCGCGTTCGACCACCGCCTGCGCGCCTGGTTCCCCACGGGGCTGTCCTGTCAGGAGGTGACCAGCCACGGCGCGTTCATGCTCAACCGCCGGCCGTGCCGGCGGCCCACCAACCCCGACTGGCCGCAGCCGGCGCCGCCCACCTGGCCGCAGCAGGACTGGAGCCGTCTGGGCGACGGCACGGCGTCGCTGGCGGTGCTTAACCGCGGCCTGCCCGAGTTCGAGGTGCTGGACGACGGCCAGGGCCGCGCCGTGTTCGCGCTGACCCTGATGCGCTGCGTGGACTGGCTGTCGCGCGACGACTTCGCCGCGCGCAAGAACACCAACGCCGGCCCCACGCTGTTCACGCCGGACGCCCAGCTGATCGGCCGGCGCGCGTTCCATTACGCGGTGATGCCCGGCGGGGCGGACCTGTTCGCCGACGATGTGCCGTTCACGAGCGAGCGCTACCGCACGCCGCCGCCGACGCACCAGGGCGTGGGCGCCGGTTCGCAGCCGGGCGGCGCCGCGCTGCTGCGCTGCGACGAGCCGCGCGTGCAGGTGACGGCGATCATGCGCGCCCGGGATTCGGCGGCGCTGCTGGCGCGCCTCTGCAACCTGGACACGGCGCCGGTCACCGCGCGCCTGGAACTGGGCTTCGCCGCGGCGGACTGCCGCAAGACGGGGCTTCTGGAGGACGAGCTGGCGGTGCCGCGCGAGGCGGTCACGCTCACGGACAAGGGCCGCGCGGCGCTGGTGCCGCTGAGGGGCGGGGAGATCGCCACGGTGCTCATCGAGCCGCAGGCCGGCTCGGTGACCGCAAGAGGGAGACAACCATGACGACGCGGCGCGAGTTCCTCAAGGGCACGGGCGCGGGCCTGGCGGCGCTGGGCGCGGCGGGCGCGCTGGGCGCCGGCCGGGTCCTGGCGCAGGCGGCCAACGATCCGGTGCGGCCGGGCACCGGCGCGATGTCGAGCCTGCCTCTGATCGACCGCGTGGTGCCCCCGCGCGAAGCCGTCGGCCGCCGGCCGCTGGTCGTCAGCACCTGGCGCCACGGCCTGGCCGCCAACGACGCGGCCTGGAAGGTCCTGGCCGGCGGCGGCCGCGCGCTGGACGCCGTCGAGGCGGGCGTGCGCGTGTCGGAAGCCGACCCCGAGGTGATGAGCGTCGGCTACGGCGGTCGCCCCGACCGCGAGGGCCACGTCACGCTGGACGCCTGCGTCATGGACGAGCGCGGCGAGGCCGGCGCCGTCGCCTTCCTGCAGGGCATCATGCACCCGGTCAGCGTGGCGCGGAAGGTGATGGAGCTGACGCCGCACGTCATGCTGGTGGGCGAGGGCGCGCGCCGCTTCGCGATGGCCCAGGGCTTTCCCGAGCAGGACCTGCTGACCGACAAGGCGCGCGCGGAGTGGCGGGAGTGGTTGAAGAAGGCCGAATACGCGCCGTGGACGCCGCCGACCGACCCCGGGAGCACCAGCAGCGCGCGACCGCCGCGGCCAACTGAGCGCAAGCCCGGCGACAACCACGACACCATCAGCATGCTCGCCATCGACGAGACCGGCAACCTCTCGGGTGCCTGCACGACCAGCGGCCTGGCGTACAAGATGCACGGGCGCGTCGGCGACTCGCCGATCATCGGCGCCTCGCTCTTCGTGGACAACGAAGTGGGCGCCGCGTGTGCGACCGGCGTGGGCGAGGAAGTGATGAAGACGCTCGGCAGCTTCCTGATCGTCGAGCTGATGCGCCGCGGCGCCTCGCCGCAGGAGGCCTGCGAGGAGGGCATCGCGCGCATCCTGCACCGGCACCGGAACGATGATCTGTCGAAGGTGCAGGTCGGCTACCTGGCGATCGACCGCGCCGGGAACGTGGGCGCCTACGACGTGCAGCCGTGGTTCCAGTACGCGATCACGGACGCGCAGGACGGGACGCGGCTGGTGGACGCGGACAGCCATCTCAAGCGAAGCTGACGCCACCTCAGGGGGCGGCGCAGCCATTGACGTTCGTGGCGCTGCCGCGGGCGCCCGTGCGGCACCGACCCTGCGCGGCGGCAGCCGGCGATTCGCCGATCACCGGTCCTCGAGGACCGAACTCCAGGAGCTGCGGCGCCCATGCCCACCTCGCCTCTGGTCTCGGTCCGGAACGTCACCAAGTCGTTCGCCGCGGTCACGGCGGTGCGCGGCCTCGATTTCGCGGTGGCGCGGGGAGAGATCTTCGCGCTGCTGGGTCCCAACGGCGCCGGCAAGACCACCTGCGTGCGCATGCTGGCGGGCATCACGCGGCCCGACGAAGGCTCCATCGAGTTCCCGGCGGCGCCCCGCAGCCGGCTCAGGCTGGGCTACCTGCCCGAGGAACGCGGGCTTTATCCCGACCAGCCGGTGCTGCGGATCCTGGAATACTTCGGGTGCCTGAACCGCATGTCGCGCGAGGCGGCCAGAGCCGGCGCGCGCGCCTGGTTGGAGCGCCTGGATCTGCTGGATCGCGCGACCGACCGCCTGCAGACGTTGTCCAAGGGCAACCAGCAGAAGGTGCAGTTCATCGCCGCCGTGTTGCACGAACCCGACTGGATCATCCTCGATGAGCCGTTCTCGGGGCTGGATCCATTGAACCAGGAGTTGTTCCTCCGGCTGATCCAGGAGTTGCGGCGCCGGGGAGCGACGATCCTGCTCAGCGCCCACCAGATGAACCTGGTCGAGGCCGTCGCCGACCAGATCCTGGTCCTCGATCATGGGCAGGCGGCCCTGCGGGGCACCATGGCCGAGATCCGGCAGCGGGCGAGCAGCCGCGAGAAGATCGTGTTCAGCCTGGACGGATCGACCATGGACGCGGCGCTGATCGCCGCGCTGGCGCGGTGTCCGTCGCTGCTGCGCGTCGAGAGCCTGCCCGGGGGCGAACTGGCCGCCTGGCTCGCCCCCGGGGCGGCCCTGGCAACGGCCCTGACCGAGGTGTGTCGCGTCGCGGCGTTGACGGCGGTGAACTCGTCGCGGGTGAGCTTGCACGAGATCTTCGTCGAAGCCGTCGGCAAGCGCGAGGAGGAGACGCGATGAGGCCGGCGCCCGACTTCCTGCGCGTCGCCCGCTGGGAGTTCCTGCGCTTCTTCAAGGCCAAGGAACTGCTATGGGCGGTCGTGATCATCATGGCCGTCTTCGTCGGTCAGAAGGCCATCACCCGGAAGATCGTCGCCGATCAACAGGCCGTCCGGACGATCGTCGTCGGCGACGCCGGTCTGGCCGCCCTGGAGCGGCGTGACCCGGGCCGATTCCGTTTCGAACTGAGCGACAGGTCGGACGCGGAACTGCGCGATCAGGTGCGCGACCGGAAGTACGACGGCCTGCTGCTGGCCGCCGGCGTCGATTCGGCGCGCCTGGTCGTGCGCGGCCAGGCGGCCTGGCAGGCCGAATTGCAGGCCGTCCTCGCGCAGGACCGCCGGGAGCGTCTGGTCCGGGCAGGCGACATCGACCCGGCGTTCCTGGCCGACCTCGCCCGGCCCTTCGGTCTTCAGACCGAGACCCTGGATGCCGGTCGGGAAGCGGGCAAGGACGCGAAAACAAGCGTCGCCATCCTCGTGGGGCTCATGCTTCTGGGCATCTTCCTGGGCAACTCGTACCTGTTCGTGGCCATCACCGGCGAGAAGAGCCAACGGATCACCGAGCAGATCATGGCCATCATCAGCCCCCAGAGTTGGATCGACGGCAAGATCCTGGGCCTGGCCCTGCTGTCCTTGGTCCATGTGGCGTTCAATGCGCTGGGCTACGTCCTGTACCGCGCGGTCTGCGTCGTGGTCTGGGGCGAGAAGCTGGGACTGCCGACGCTCCTGGCGGATCCGCTGCTGCTGGCGGCGAGCCTCAGCCTGGCCCTGGCCGGGTTCTACCTGTGGTTCTGCTTCTTCGGGCTGGTCGCGGCCACCATCAGCGATCCGAACAGTTCCTCGCGCAGCACCTTCCTCTTCCTGCCCTTCCTGCCGCTGGGAGCGGCGTTCGCCGGGCTGGGCAATCCTGACGCCGCCTGGATCAAGGCGCTGGCGCTGCTGCCCTTCTCG
>VGXH01000079.1 GCA_016873405.1 bacterium | reverse complement strand
GCCCGCTCCGCCACAGGGCCGGCCGCGGCGGGACCCGCTCAGGCCAGGGTCGCCAGCGCGGCGGCGTAGTCCGGCTCCTGTTTGATCTCCGGCACCAGCTCGGCGTGCAGCACCTTGTCGTTCTCGTCCAGCACGACGACCGCACGCGCGGACAGCCCGGCCAGCGGCCCGCTGGTGATGGCCACGCCGTAGTCCTGCAGGAACTCGCGGCCCCGCAGCGTCGACAGCGTCAGCACGTTGTCCAGACCCTCGGCCCCGCAGAAGCGCGACTGCGCGAACGGCAGGTCGGCCGAGATGCACAGCACGACGGTGTTCTTCAGCTCGTTCGCCGCAGCGTTGAACTTGCGCACCGAGGTGGCGCAGACGGCGGTGTCCAGGCTGGGGAAGATGTTCAGGACCTTCCGCTTGCCGGCGAACGCGGACAGCGCGGTGTCGGCCAGGTCCTTGGCCACCAGCTTGAACGCGGGCGCCTTGGCGCCCTTGCCCGGGAACGTGCCGGCAACGTCGATGGGGTTGCCGCCGAGCGTCACTTTGCTGCTCATCGTGGGCTCCTCTTGTGCGGGGGTGGTGGTCGGTTCACATGGCGGACAAGATCGCCTGTGGGCAGCGGCGTGGCCATGACTTGCGCCGGCGCAAGCAGACCCGACGATGCGGACCTGGCCGGGATGGCGCCGCCTGTGCCCACGTCTTCCCGGTCCAGAGCCGAGCCAGGCCTCCAGATTGGATCAGTGGAGACAGCGGCGGTGGCCAGGGCTGCCAGGGTAGCATCGACAGCATCGGCGGCAACGGTGACGGCAGTGTCGATAGTGGCACCTGTTCACGGCGCTCCGTCGCCCGGCGCTCGCTGTTGGACCGTGCCCGTGGCTTCGGTCCGGCGTTGTGACAAGGCTACCGATTGCAACATGAACTGTACGCGTTCATTGCCGGGCTCGAGCTTCCAGGCATGTTCCAGATGGGCCAGGGCCGCCGCCGGATCTCCGCGCTTCCAGACCACCACGCCCAGATTGTACCAGCCTTCCACTGACGTGGGGTCCAGCGCCAGCCCCTTTTCCACGGCAGCCTGTGCCGCTTCGTATTCTCTGGCCTGGGCCAATGCCACGCCGAGCTGGCGCCAGCCCAACGCGTCGCCAGGCACAGCGTCCACGGCTTCGGCCAGCAGCGCGCGCGCGCGGTCGAGGTGCCCGCAAGCCAGTTCCTGCAATCCCAGCAACTGAGATGTCCCCGGGTCAACCCGACCCTGTCGGGCAAATGCGGCGTGCGCGAACTCCAGGTCTGGCCGGGCCTGATCCGCGCATTCGGTGGCCAGATGGAGCCGCGCGCGCATGGCGTGGACGACATCGGGACGGATGCTCCGGCGCAGAAGATAGTCGCAGGTGTCCAGCGCACGGACGCGCGCGACGTCGCGTACAGCGATATCCTCGCTCTCGACGGCGCGCGATATCTGAAAGGCGAGGTAGCCGAAGGGAGACCCGCCGACGAAGGCGCCCGCATCGGTCATGAAGAACGGCACGTCCACGGCCGGGAATCCGAAGACCATCGGCACGGCCGTCGCTCCTTTGGTGGGGCGGGCAAACCAGAGTGGTGCACGCCCATGGGCCCGCTCATAGCAGCGCGAAGCGGCGCCATCGCCTGCCAGTTCACAGACCAGCCCTGCGTCCTGCCAATAGGCGTCCGCCAGCGGCAGTGCATGCTGCCTCCGAAAGTCGATGTCCCCTAGCGCGGCGCGAGCGCCGGCAACGTCGCCGGCGGCCAACAGCGCTTGCGACTTGATCCAGTCGTTGCCGGACGAGCCCGGGCGCGCGTACATGCCAGAGCTAAGCGATGACACACGTGTGTATTCCAGCGGCGACATCCGTGCGGCCCAGTCGAGGGCATCGGCGGTTCGGCCGCGGCCGGCCAGGCACAGCCCGTGAACCAAAGCCCCGAGGCCTGACGGGCTCCGCTGCTCGTCTCCCAGCAACCTGGACAACGTCTCCTCGGCCTGGTCCCACAGACCGAGCGTCCGGTAGGCCATTGCCATGATCCAACCAGTCGACTGTCGCAGACTCCGCCGCAGCGCAAGGGTGGAGGCGTCCAGCGCACCGGCATCGGAGGCATCCAGGAGAGCCGAAGCGCAACTGAGTTCCGCGATTCCTGAGCGGGCATCGCCGGCGGCCAGCAACAGGATTCCCCGGCCGACACGGGGCGGGATCTGCGTCGGGTCGAGCGCCAGCGCCGCCGCCATGTCGGACGCGGCCATGTCCAGGATCTCGCTGGCGCGCATGAGCCGCACATCGTAGGTTCGGGAGCGCCAGCGGGTCAGGCAGGCTCCGCGCAGAACTGCGGGCAGATCCCGCCGGACCTCTCCATCGCGCACCGTGAACAGCGAAAGCCAGGGATCGGTGATCGCCGCCGCCGCGGTCCGCCGCGCCATCCGCAGGCTGTCGGGAAGATCGGCGAACCAGGACATCCGGGACGCGAAGCCGACCGTATCAGGCAGCGCCGCGGGCTGCTCACAGGTGGCCTCGGCGAGAACCGCTACCGACATGAAGATCGGAATCGCCGCAAAGATCGACAATCGCAAGTGCCGCAGGGCAGCCACCTCCATGGTCGATTCTATTCTCCAAAGCGATGTCCGCTGTCACAATACGGCGGCCGGAGGACCGAAGCAAATCGGGTCTACGCGAACCCGGGCTGGGACCTGCACTGGGTCCCGAGCGCTTAGAGCGCACCTGCGCGCGGCTGCCGCTGCACCCGTTGCGCCGGCGCAACCATCACCATGCCGTGAGACTTGCGCCGGCGCAAGTCGCGACCAAGGCGCCCATAACGAAAACACGCGGCCGGCCCCACCCCGGAGCCGGCCGCACGATCCTCTATTCAATCCAAGCCCGAAAACGCCGTCAGTTCCGCCGCGCCGCCTTCAACCGCGCCGACGCGCGCGCCTGCGCCAGCCGCGCGCGCTCGCGGTCCAGGTCGGCCTCCATCGAGGCCAGACGGCCGCGCGCGCGTTCGAGCGCCTTCTGCGCGCGGGCGACGTCGATCTCGCCGGACAGCTCGCAGGTGTCGGTCATCAGGTTGACGACGTTGTCGGAGATCTCCACGAAGCCGGCGCCGACGGCCAGGCGCTGCTCGCTGCCCGAGTCGTCGGCGCGCAGCGTGACCAGGCCCGGGGCCACGGCGGCGACCAGCGGCGCGTGGCCCGCCCACACGCCCAGGTAGCCGGCCTGGCCGGGCAGCGTGGCCGCGACCGCCTCGCCCTCGAAGGCGGTGCGGTCGGGGGTCACGATGACGACCTTGAAGCTCTTGGCCATCGCTCAGCCTTCCGCCTTCATCTTCTCGTAGTTCTCGAGCACTTCCTCGATGGCGCCGCACATGTAGAAGCACTGCTCGGGGATGTGGTCGTACTCGCCGGCCACCAGGCCCTTGAACGAGCGGATGGTATCCTCCAGCTTGACGTAGCGGCCGGCCTTGCCGGTGAACGTCTCGGCCACGAAGAACGGCTGCGAGAGGAACTTCTGGATCTTGCGCGCGCGGGCCACGACGACCTTGTCCTCGTCCGACAGCTCGTCCATGCCCAGGATGGCGATGATGTCCTGGAGGTCCTTGTAGCGCTGCAGGATCGACTGCACCTGGCGGGCCAGGTTGTAGTGCTCCTCGCCGATCGTGCCCGGCTGCAGGATGCGGCTGGTCGAGTCCAGCGGGTCCACGGCCGGGTAGATGCCCAGCTCGGCGATCTGGCGCGAGAGCACCGTCGTGGCGTCCAGGTGGCTGAACGCGGTGGCCGGCGCCGGGTCGGTCAGGTCGTCGGCCGGCACGTAGATGGCCTGCACCGAGGTGATCGAGCCGTGGCGCGTGGAGGTGATGCGCTCCTGCAGCTGGCCCATCTCGGTGGCCAGCGTGGGCTGGTAACCCACGGCCGACGGCATGCGGCCCAGCAGCGCCGACACCTCGGAACCCGCCTGCGTGAAGCGGAAGATGTTGTCGATGAACAGGAGCACGTCCTGGTTCATCTCGTCGCGGAAGTGCTCGGCCATGGTCAGGCCGCACAGCGCGACGCGCAGGCGAGCACCCGGCGGCTCGTTCATCTGGCCGAAGACCAGCGCCGTGTTCTCGATGACGCCCGACTCGGTCATCTCCAGCCACAGATCGTTGCCCTCGCGCGTGCGCTCGCCCACGCCGCAGAACACGGAGTAGCCGCCGTGCTGCGTGGCGATCGCGTGGATCAGCTCCTGCACGATGACCGTCTTGCCCACGCCGGCGCCGCCGAAGAGGCCGATCTTGCCGCCCTTGGCGTAGGGCGCCAGCAGGTCGACGACCTTGATGCCGGTCTCGAAGACCTCGTTCGCCTCGCCCTGATTCGTCAGCGACGGCGGTGCGGCGTGGATCGGCGAGCGCTTCTCGGGCTCGGGCAGCGCGCCCTTGTTGTCCAGCGGCTTGCCCAGCAGGTTGAACAGGCGGCCCAGGCACTGCTTGCCGACGGGCACCGCGATCGACTTGCCGGTGTCCAGGCCCTTCATGCCGCGGACCAGGCCGTCGGTCGAGTCCATGGCGATCGTCCGCACCACGTTGTTGCCGATGTGCTGGGCAACCTCGGTGATCAAATCGATGCCCTTGGCCTCGTCGATGATGTGGATCGCGTTGAGGATCTCCGGCAGGTGATCCGAATCGAACTCGAGGTCCACCGTGGGTCCGATGACCTGCTGGACCTTCCCGTAGTTCCCGGCCATGTGCAGTCTCCTTGGCTTTCGTCGCCCGCGGGGCCCCGGGCCCCGCCCTGCTCGATCCACGTGTACTAGAGCGCGTTCGCGCCGCCGACGATGTCCAGCAGCTCGCTGGTGATGGCGGCCTGGCGCTCGCGGTTGCGCTGCAGCGTCAGCGCGCCGATCATCTCGCCCGCGTTCTCGGTCGCCGCGTTCATCGAGGTCATCCGCGCCGCGTGCTCGCTGGTGAACGCCTCGCTCAGCGTCATGAAGACCCGGTTGCGCAGGTAGAGCGGCAGCAGCACCGCGAACAGCTCTTCCTGGCTGGGCTCCCAGATGTAGTCCTGCTCGCCCTTGGGCGCGGCGGCGGCCGCGGCGCCGCTCCGCAGCGGCACCTTGACGCCCTCGGCCGCGGCCTCGGGCGCGATCGGCAGCAGCGCCGCGTCGACAGGCCGCTGCGTCATCGTCGAGACGAACTGCGCGTAGATCACCCGCACCTCGTCGAACGAGCCGTCCAGGAACGCCGTCACGACCTTGTCGCCCACCAGCTTGCCGCGCTCGGCGTTCATGTCGCCGGCGAAGTCGGCATGGGCGTGGAAGACCGTGTAGCCGCGCTTGCGGAAGTAGTCGGCGCCCTTGCGGCCGATGGCGTAGATCGCGGTCTCCACGCCCGCGTCGCGCGAGGCGTCGACGGCCTTGTGCGCCATCTTCAGCAGGTTCGTGTTGTACGACCCGCACAGGCCCTTGTCCGAGGTGATCACCACGAACAGGCGCTTGTGCACCGGGCGCGTCTCGAACAGCGGGTGGGCGATGTCCGCCTTGCCCGCCAGCTGCTGCATCAGCTCGGTCAGCTTGCGCGAGTAGGGACGCGCCGCCAGCATCCGCCCCTGGGAACGCTGCAGCTTGGCCGCCGCGACCATCTTCATGGCCTTGGTGATCTGCTGCGTGTTCCGCACGGAGCGGATCCGCTTGTTCAGAAGCTTGACCCCGGCACCAGCCACCGGTGACCTCCCGCCTTCTCGCGTCGGCGCGGCCTAGCCGCGCGTCTTGATGAACTCCCGGATGGCCGCCGTCAGGTGCTCGGCCGTGTCGTCCTCCAGCTTGCCGGTGGTGGCCATCGCCTGCAGCACCGCCGAGTGCTTCTCGTCCATGAACTTGTGGAAGTCGCGCTCCCACGCCTTCAGCTCGCCCAGCGGCACCGTGTCGAGAAAGCCCTTGCTGGCGGCGAAGATGATCGACACCTGCTTCTCGTTCGGCATGGGCACGTACTGGTCCTGCTTGAGGATCTCGACCATGCGCTCGCCGCGCGTCAGCTGGCGCTGCGTGGCCTTGTCCAGGTCCGAGCCGAACTGCGCGAACGCGGCCAGCTCGCGGTACTGCGCCAGGTCCAGGCGCAGCGAGCCGGCGACCTTCTTCATCGCCTTGGTCTGCGCCGAGCCGCCCACGCGCGACACGGAGATGCCGACGTTGATCGCGGGCCGGATGCCCTGGTAGAACAGGTCGTTCTCCAGGAAGATCTGGCCGTCGGTGATCGAGATCACGTTCGTCGGGATGTAGGCCGACACGTCCGAGGCCTGCGTCTCGATGATCGGCAGCGCGGTCAGCGAGCCGCCGCCGTTCTCGTCCGACAGCTTCACCGCGCGCTCGAGCAGGCGCGAATGCAGGTAGAAGACGTCGCCGGGGTACGCTTCGCGGCCGGGCGGGCGGCGCAGCAGCAGCGACATCTGGCGGTACGCGTTGGCCTGCTTGGACAGGTCGTCGTACACCACGAGGGTGTCCTTGCCCGCCCACATCTGGTGCTCGGCCATGGTGACGCCGGTGTAGGGCGCCAGGTAGAGCATCGGGGCCGGGTCCGAGGCGTTGGCGGCGATGATGGTCGTGTAGGCCATCGCGCCGTGCTCCTTGAGCCGCTTGTGCACGGAGGCGACGGTCGACTGCTTCTGGCCGATGGCCACGTAGAAGCAGTACACGCCCTTTCCTTTTTGATTGATGATCGTGTCGATCGCAATCGCGGTCTTGCCCGTGCCGCGGTCGCCGATGATCAGCTCGCGCTGGCCGCGGCCGATCGGGATCATCGAGTCGACGGCCTTGATGCCCGTCGCCAGCGGCTGCTTCACCGGCTGGCGCGCCGTCACGCCGGGCGCCTTCAGCTCGATGTTGCGGGTCTGGGTGGAAGGCACGGGACCTTCGCCGTCGAGCGGCTGGCCCACGGCGTTCAGCACGCGGCCGATGACGCCGTCGCCGACGGGCACCGAGGCGATGGTGCCGGTCCGCTTGACCTGGTCGCCTTCCTTGATCTTGGTGTCGGGGCCCATGATGGCGACGCCGACCGAATCCTCTTCGAGGTTCAGCACGATGCCGAAGATGTCCCCGGGGAACTCGACCATCTCGCCGGCCATGACGTCCTGCAACCCGTACACGCGGGCGATGCCGTCGCCCACCTGCAGGATGGTGCCGACGCTCTCCACGCCGAGGTTGCGGTCGTAGTTCTTCAGCTCCTGCGCCAGGACGGAGCTGATCTCTTCAGGCCTCAGTTTCACTTCCGGTCTCCTCGTTGAATCCCGCGTGGCGGGCCGTCAACCCCGCACCTGGGCGGTGGCCAGCTTCTTGCGCAGGCGGTCCAGATTGGTGCGCACCGTGCCGTCGATGATGCGGTCGCCCAGGGTGACGCACACGCCGCCCAGCACCGCAGGATCGACCTTCTTCTCCAGGACGACGTTCTTGCCCGTCACCTGCGCCAGCTTGTCCCGCAGCTTCGTCTCCAGGTCCGCCGGCAGCGCGATGGCCGTGACCACGCGCGCCCGCACCAGGCCACCGTCGGCCTCGACCAGCTCGGCGAACACCTCGCCGATGTCCCGCAGCAGCTCGATCCGGTTGCGGTCCAGCAGCAGGTTGAAGAAGTCCAGCAGCACCGGCTCGAGCCGGGGCCCGAAC
>VGXH01000078.1 GCA_016873405.1 bacterium | reverse complement strand
CCCCCTGCGGCGCCCTACCGCCCAGGCCGCACGAACAACTCCACCGTGTTCGACTCGATCTTGCAGTGATCCGAGTACGGTATTGCCGGGCACCTGTACAAAACGCCCTCAAAGCTCCGCTGCTGCGCGCCGGCCTCGGGAGGGGCAAAGGTGAGCTTCTCGAAGGTCACACCGCCCCCTGCTTCAAGAACGATGTCACCGTGACCGGGCAACTCCTCGCATGCGGGTGCCGCAAGAGTGGCCTTGAAGAGCTCGACCTCGCCCGACGCCAGCACGGCGCACGGCAGCAGACCGTATTCGAAGAACGACCCGGGTACGTACACGGGGCGCTCGCCGCGATTGGACAACTCCATCGCAAAGACGATGCTGTCTCGCGGGGCGAAGACCAGGCCATGGGTCGCCACATGCAGTTCGAGTCCGCACGCGCCGGCGAACTCGTACTCGCGGCAGCCGGCGTTCGCAGCGCCCGCCCCTCACGGCTTCGCCAGCGCCCCCACCGTCTCGGCCAGCAACTTGTTGAACCCCTCCGGATCCTCGCGCATCACGAAATGCCCGCGGCCGGCCATCACGCGCAGCTGGTAGCCGGGCACCAGCGCCTTGATCGGCTCGGTCTGGGTCGGCTGCATGTCGGCGTTGATGCACATCAAGGGCGTTTTCAGCTGCTTCAGGCGGGCGGTCGTGAGGTTGCCGTACCAGTGCAGCAGCTCGCGCATCGCGCTCAACCCCACCGCCGGCGGCGCCGAGGCCATGTCCGCGGTTTTGCCCGCTGACAGCGCGCTGTCGGCGCCGGCCGGGAAGAAGTGGCCGACCCAGGCGGTCACGCGCGGCACGAAGTCCGCCTCGAAGGTGGACACGAAGACGTCGATGCTCTCCGGCGCCAGCTTCAGTTCGATGTTCTGGAAGTTGTCGACGCCCACCAGGCCCGCCACGCGGTCGGGCGCCGCCAGCGCCGCCTCGACGATGACCGCGCCACCCATCGAATGGCCCACCAGCACGGCGTCCTTCAGGTCCAGCTTCGCCAGCACGGCGGCGACATCGGCGCCGAACGCTTCCATCGTGTAGGCCTTGCGCTCCTGGCCCGAAGCGCCGTGCCCGGCCAGGTCGATCGCCACCACGCGGTGCCTCGCCGCGAAGGGCGCGACCTGCGCGTCCCAGTACGAGGCGTCGCAGCTCCAGCCGTGCACGAAGACGAGCGCCGGCGAACCCTGCCCCTGGTCGGTGAAGTGGATGGCGACGCCATCGGGGGCGGTGACGGTGCCGGCGGCGGCAGGCGCGGCCGGAAGCAGCAGCGCGGCCGCGGCCCAAATCAGGGAAACGAAGACAGTGCGCATGGTCGGCAGTCCTTTCAGACGTTGGCGCGTTGGTCACGGTGTCGTGACAGTGGGGCGCCGCAGGACACGGGCCGGCGACAATCGGGTTGTGAAAACAATATCGTGAATTCGCCCGTTGATCCAGAGGATCCGCATCGGTCATGATTGTTACACGCGTCGGCGCGCTGCCTTGCCGCGGACGCCGGCGACGCCGCACCAGCGGCGCCGGGTTCCCCCATCCTCCAGGAGAGAACATGACCCGACCTCGTTTCTCGCCCCTGGCCCTGGCGGCCCTGCTGCTGGCCCTGTTGGCCGGCTTCGCCTTCGGCGCGGATGAATCCGCGCCGCGTCGGTTCGCCCCCGTGCAGCTCGGCTTCACCACCGACGCCGAGGAATCTCTGCCGTATGCGCCGGATCGCCTGCTGGTCCAGATCCGCGAGGGCAGCCTGGCCAAGTCGCGGCTCGGCATCTCCTTGGACAAGGGCGCGCAGGTCCCGTTCGCGCAGACCGGCCTGCTGCCGGTCGACGAACTGGCCCAGGACGCCGGCATCACCTCGATCGAGCGGCCTTACATCCGCGTGCGCCAGGCCGACAAGGCCGCGGACGCGGGCATCGATCGCTGGTTCATGTTCCGCTTCGACGCGGTCGAGGACCTGCCCGCGCTGGCCGACGAATTCGCGGCCCTGGCCGACGTGCAGGCCGTCTCGCTGGACTGGCGCGCCTACCCGATGGCCACGCCCAGCGACCCCTACTTCACCGCCAACTGGGGCCACAACAACACCGCGCAGCTTCCCGGCCTGGACTGGGGCGGCACCTACGACCACACGCTGCCGACGACCGTCGGCACCGTGGGCTTCGACGCCAACGCGCCGCAGGCCTGGGACGGCAGCCAGGGCTACGGCTCGGCCAGCGTCGTGATCGCCATCATCGACAGCGGCGTCGACATGGAGCACACCGACATCCGCAAGGTGACCGGCTACGACTTCGGCAACAACGACGCGAACCCCGACGACGACGCGACGGGCGCCGGCCACGGCACCTGCTGCGCGGGCGTGGCGGCGGCGATGAACAACGGCGTCGGCGCGGTCGGCGTGGCGGCCGGCTGCAGCATCATGCCGCTGAAGGTCGCCAACAGCGCCGGCTCGATGTACTTCAGCGCCATCCAGAACGCGCTCTACTATGCCGCCGACAACGGCGCGCACATCATCAGCATGAGCCTCGGCGCCGCGATCTCGAGCGACGCGGCCACCAACACGGCCATCCAGTACGCCTACAACGCCGGCTGCACCATCCTGGCGGCCACCGGCAACGAGAACAAGACGGTCATCAGCTATCCCGCCATCAACACCTACGTGATCGGCGTCGGCGCCGCCTCGCCGTGCGGCGAGCGCAAGCGCAGCTCGAGCCTGTCGAGCGAGGTCAACACGGGTGTCAGCACCGATCCCCGCGGCTACACCTGCGACGGCGAGCGCTGGTGGGGCTCGAACTACGGCGTGACGACGAAGGACGCCGCCGGCGCCGTGGACATCCTCGGCCCGACGATCCTGCCGACGTGCGACGTGGTGGGCGCCGGCGGCTATCGCAGCGGCGACATCGAGCCGTTCTTCAACGGCACCAGCTGCGCGACGCCCTACGTGGCGGGCGTGGCGGCGTTGATCAAGTCGGCCAACCCCTCGTACACCCCGGCGCAGGTGCGCGCGGCGCTGGTCAATTCGGCCCGCGACGTGGCCGGCGCGGAATCGGCGGTCGGTTGGGACCGCTACGCCGGCTACGGCCTGGTCGACGCGCAGGCGGCGATCGGCGGCACCGGGCCGGTGGCCCCGGTGGCGTCGTTCACCGGCACGCCGGTCAGCGGCACCGCGCCCCTGAACGTGGTCTTCACCGACGCCTCGACCGGCTCGCCGACGAGCTGGAGTTGGACGTTCGGCGACGGCGGCGCCTCCACCGCGCAGAACCCCAGCTACACCTACGCCGCGGCCGGCACCTACACCGTGGCGCTGACGGTCAGCAACGCGGCCGGCTCGAACACGCAGACGCGCACGAACTACATCACCGTCACGGCGGCCGGCTCGGCCCCGGTGGCCAGCTTCACCGGCACGCCGACCACCGGCACGGCGCCGCTCGGCGTGACCTTCACGGACGCCTCGACCGGCTCGCCGACGAGCTGGAGCTGGACGTTCGGCGACGGCGGCACCTCCACCGCGCAGAACCCCAGTTACACCTACGCCGCGGCCGGCACCTACACCGTGGCGCTGACGGCGACCAATGCCTTCGGGTCGAACACGCAGACGCGCACGGGCTACATCACCGTGACCTCGGCGGGCGGCACCTGGCAGACGATCACCTACGACACGTTCGAGTCCAGCCTGGGCACGTACACGGACGGCGGCGCCGACATGTCGCGCTACACCGGCACGACCTACGCCTACGCGGGCCGCGCGGCCGCCGACATCCAGGACAACAGCGGCACGGCCTCGTCCTTCTACCACACGCTGGGCTACAACGTGTCGGCATACGTGGACCTGAAGGTCGAGTTCTACTTCCGCTCGGTGAGCATGGAGACCGGCGAGGACTTCTTCGTCGAGTACTTCAACGGCGCCACCTGGCAGATCGTACGCACGTACGTGGCCGGGACGCACTTCACGAACACGGGCTTCTACGTGACGACCGTGAGCATCCCGAAGGCCACCTACACCTACCCGACGAACGCCAAGCTGCGCTTCCGCTGCGACGCGAGCAACGACTCGGACGACATCTACATCGACGAGATCCGCTTCAGCGGCCTGACCGCCGGCGGGCTCGACGCGCAGGACGGTCTGGCGGTCCGGGCGGCGAAGCTGGAGCAGAACCAGCCCAACCCGTTCAACCCGGTCACGCAGATCAAGTTCAGCCTGCCGCGCGAGGGCCACGTGGCGCTGACCGTGTACAATGTACGCGGCGAGGCCATCGCGAAGCTGACCGACGGCGTCCTGGGCGCCGGCGACCACTTCGTGACCTGGGACGCGACCGACCATCCGAGCGGCGTCTATTTCTACCGGTTGGAAGGCGACGGCATCTCGGAGACGCGCAAAATGACGATGTTGAAGTGACGACGCGCGGCCGGCCGACTCGCCCCGGCCTGTCGCGGCAAGGCCGCCGGTCCCCTCGCGGGCCCGGCGGCCTTCTTCGTCGCGCGACGGCGCGGCCGCGCGCGTCGGCGCTACTTCGCGCCGCCCTCGAGGTGCTGTTTCATCATCGCCAGAACGCGACCCCAGGCCTGGTCGAAGTACGCGTACGTCGTGTCCCAGTCGGGACCCTGGCCGAAGCCGAGGTGGGTCAGGACCAGGAGCGTGGTCGTGGGCGTGGTCGCCTCGGTCTCGACGACCACCCAGGTGCGGCGGTCGCGCGTGGCCTGACCCGGCGGCGCGTTCCAGGTGAAGCTCACCATGCGGCCCGGGATGTAGCTGAGCACCTGGCAGCCGTTGCTGCCGATCTTGCCGTCGAACAGCCACTCGTAGCGGCCGCCGATCTCCAGGTCGATGTTGGCGCGGCTGTCGGGCCCCATCAGCCCCTGCCAGGCCGCGGCTTCGGTCCACAGGGCATAGACCTGCGCGACCGGCGCGGCGATGTCGATCGCCTTGGTGAACGAACGATGATGGTGAGGGTCCGCGTCGAACAGCGCGGGATCGATGGGCGCGGCGGCGAGAGCGGCCGGCGGCAGGGCCATCGCGGCCAGGACGGACAGCGCGAGCACGGCCGCGCGGCGCAGGATTCCGGTCGGGCGCATCGGCGATTCCTTTCGGTGGTTGGATTCGGGTTCAGTCCCGCGGGCGCGGCTTGCCGCCGCGCTCCTTCAGGATCAGGTACACCTGGCGGAACGCCGCCAGCATCCCCCACAGCATCCCCGCCAGCGACGGCCACGGCTTGCCGCCGAAGACGCGCTCGGCGCCCAGCCCCAGCAGGTAGCCGATGGCCGGACCCACGATCATCATCATCGGGATGATCGTGTAGATGCCGATCTCGCGGGCGCGGCGGCCGGTCTCCGCGTTGGGCAGGCCGCCCGTGCCGCGGGCGCGATCGCGGCGGTCGCTCCGCAGGCGTCGGCGCAGGTCGTCCACGCGGGCGGGGTCGGGCGGCTCGGGCAATTCGCGGCGGCCTCTGTCCTGCGGTCGTTCGTCGTCCGTCATCGATCCGCCCCCTCCGCCCGTTCCGCGTACGCCGGCTCCGACTGGAGCCGCGGGTCGTCCGCCGCCCCGCCCACGGTGAAATGGTAGAGGCTCTGCCAGCCGTGGTCCACCAGTCCCAGCGCGCGGTGCACCTCGTCGTCGAAGAAGCAGCCGATGCCGGTGCCGCGCAGGCCGGCCGCCTCGGCCTCCAGGTAGAGCAGCTGGCCGACGGCGCCGGTCTCCTGGAACAGGCGCGCCCAGGCCGGGGCGCCGCGCGCGGCCAGCGACGGCTCGAAGCGGGCCAGCAGGCCGACGCTGAACACGCCGTCGGCGGCGATGGCCTGCCCGCAGCTGACCTGACGGGCGGCCTCGCGCAGGTCGCCCGCGCCCAGCCGGTACAGGGGCAGCGAGGGCGGCACGCCGGCCGGCCGCTCCCAGGCGAAATCGGCGCGCAGGGCCGCGCGCAGGTCCGGCTCGTGGTCCGCGGCGCGGCACAGGACGTACAGGCCGGGCGCCAGGCCATCGACCCGGTGCACCAGCAGGACCAGCGCCACGTCCACGTCGGGGCCGACCGCGCGCAGGGCGGGGTCGGCGGCAGCCGGCAGCAGCGCCGCGAGCAGGCGGCAGAACGCCGGCAGGTCCAGCGTAGTGCGGCCGTCCATCGCCACCGCGCTGCGTCGGCGGCGGATCAGGGCGCCGGCGGGGAGCGGGCGGTCGGCAACGGCGCCGGCCGGCCGTCGCCCGGCGCACGCGGCCGCAGGCCCCACCATAGGCGCCTCCCACGTCGAGCCTGCCGGCGCGGCCACCGCCCCCGCCGCCGCGGCCACCAGCGGCCAGTCGTGATGCTCCGGGCTGAGCCGGTTGGCCTGGCCCAGCCACTGGGTGGGCAGGGGCGGCTTGCCGCGCAGGCGCCCGCCGGGCCACGGGCCGGGCACGACCGCCAGCAGGGCCTCGGCGTGCTCGAACTCGGGATGGTCGCCGGTGTCCAGGCCCAGCAGCGCGGCCAGTTCCTGCGTGCCCACGCCCTCGAGCCGGCGCGCGGACCAGCCCAGGCGCGCGGCAGCCAGGCCCAGGGCGGCCAGCGCGTGTCCGGCATCGTGCTGGCAGTAGCGGAAGGCGCGCTCGCCGTACTTCCAGGCCTCGCGCCAGGGGATCGACGTGACGGCCAGCAGGAACGAGCCGGGAGGCAGGCCCAGGGCCGCGGGGTCGAAACCATCGCCCCACCGGCCGCGCAGTTCCAGGGCGTGGGCGGCCGGCGCGTAGTGATGCACGCCCAGCGCGTCGATGAGCCAGCCCTCGGTCGGGTGGAGGTTGCCGCTGGAGGGATTGACCCGCAGGGCCCAGCGCGAGACGACCTCGCCGCCGGGGCCGCGCACCTGCTTCCAGGCCGACAGGGCCAGGCTGTGGTAGAGGACATCGCCCAGGGAGGCGTCGTCGACGGGCGCCGGGGCGCCGGGGACCCGCCCGGCCCGCACGGCGTCCCAGACGGGGTCCGCGCCCCCCGCCGGCAGGGGCAGCGGCCGCACCGGAGCCCCCGCGTAGCGCCGGAACGGGTCGGGCTGGTTGGCCCAGTCCAGCCAGCCCAGGGAGCGGGCGTACCGGTGCAGGTGGTGCTTGGTGGCCTCGTGATAGGCCTCGATGGCCCTCCGGGCCGCGTTGGCGTCGTTTCCGGCCACTTCCCGCCGCTCCTTCCGGTTCCGTCGCCGGACCCGCCGACCGAATAAATAGGTTAAAACCGCGAGCCTTGTGGCCGATCCCTTGACGCGAACCGTGCCAGACCCGGGAGGGGCCTGCTTGTCCTCGCTCACCGATAAGGATCCGACGCCGCCGGCCGCAGCGCTCGCGCGCGAGCACACCGACCTGCTGGTCGCGCTGGACCGCATGCTGACGGTCGGGTCCTATTACCCGCCCGGCCATGAAAAATACCGCGAGGTGGCCAAAGCCGCCCATCGGGCCATCGTGCTCGCGGCCGGGGTGCAGGGCGTGGTCGCGATCGAGGTGGCCGAGAACGGGCTGACGATGGGCGCGTCGTTCGCCCCGGCGGACGGGCGCGAGGCCAAGCGGTTGCACAAGCTGCTGCTGCCGCTGGAGGTCGCGCTGCTGGAGATCGACCAGAACGCCTCGGCCGAAGACCTGCACGCGGCGCTGCTGGCGCTCAAGAAGCAGCAGGCCGAGCTGGGCTCGTCGCGCGCCTACCGCGCCATCGAGGTGACGGGTCTGCCCCCCAGC
>VGXH01000077.1 GCA_016873405.1 bacterium | reverse complement strand
GGGGGCGCCAGTTCCTTCGCGAACGCGTCATCGCCCGACTGCCGCCACAGTTCGTCCAGCGCGCGCACGAACCACCAGGTGCCGTCGATGCTCGCGTACTGCACCTCGTCCACGGTGACGAAGTTGGGCACGCGGCCCTCGCGCTTGCTGGCCGGGTCCCGCTCCTGGAATTCGGCGAAGCCGCGCAGCAGCGTGCGCGCGGTCTCGAAATCGCCGCTCGTGACGCAGGCCCCCGGCAGGCTGATGAAGGGGTCGCGGCCCCAGTAGGTGGTGAACCAGTAGAAGCCGGCGTAGATGCCCGGGCCGCGCTGGTTCATGATGAGGTTGTCCAGCGAGACGCGGGCCCAGGCCAGGGCCTTGTCGTCGCGATCCAAGCCGGTGAGCACACGCGAGTCGGCGATCAGCTTCTCCAGCCGCGCCGCGCGCGCCGCCAGCAGGTCGAACGCCTCGCCGCGCAGACGCAGCGCGCGCGCCTCAGCCGCCTCGGCCGTGACGTCGGCGGCGAACACGGCCTCGACGCGGCCGACCGGCACCTGCGGCGGGATGCGCCCGGCGATCGCGCCGGGGGAGTACGGATACGCCTTCTCCATGGCGCGGCGCGCGGCGTCCTTCGGATACCGGGTCTCGACGTGGCGGCCGTCCGGCTCGAAGCGGTCGGCCCCGCGCACGGCAATGGCCAGCCACTGCGGGTGCGCCGGGTCGGGCGCGGCCGCCAGCTTGTCCTGGCGGCAGGCCAGCAACGCATCGCCGGACCATTTCACGTCGTACGCCGGCTGCTCGACCTTCCACAGGAAGCGCATGTCGATCCGCGGCATCACGGCGAACGAGCCCGGCGGCACGTCGTCCCACCGCACGCGGAAGCCGTTCTCGCGGTCGAACAGCTCGACCGTCTCGGTCACCACCGCGCCGTCGGGCAGCCGGTGGCGCCGCACCAGGCGGTCGGGCGTCACCTCGGCCTCGTACGCGGTGGCCGCGCCCAGCTCGACGCCGCCTTCCAGGCGCAGCGACCAGCCGTCCACGACTTCGTGCATCGCGATGTAGAAGCCGTGGTAGCTGCGCGTGTCCGGCCCCACGCACTCGCCGGCCAGGTGCGCGGCGCCCTTGTCGGTGAAGATGAATTCGCGCGGGTGGGCCGTGGTGACGGGGATGACGAGGGCGGCGAGGTCCACGGGGTCGCCGGCGCGCGCGGCGGCGGCAAGGCACAGACCTGAGGCCAGGGGCGCGGCGATCCCGCGCGGGCGGTTCGGCAGGCGGCGAAGCAGGGGCATGGCGGTCCTTTCGCGACGCGGGCGCCAGGGGATGGGTCGCCGCGGATTATGCCCTCGCGGGCGGCGGGGCGCCAGCCTGCGCGGACGCCTGTTCCCAGCTGACGCCGTCGATGCTCGCCAGCAGGTCGACGCGAACGGGAGGTCGTCCGAGCAGGATGACCCCGACGAGCACGTACTCAACGCCGTTCGCGTTGAACGACGCAAGCGACTCACTGAAGTCAGTCGGTAGGTCCATGCACCTGCAGGCGCAGGAAGGCCACGGCGGCCGGGATCGGTGCTACCATTCACGCTCGGCCCGACGACCGGGCCGCGACTTGCGCCGGCACAAGTCGCCCCCGATCGCGACCGCGTGCGCCGACGCGCGCCGCGCCCGAAGAAACCCCCGCCCTGCGCGTCCACTGGCTGCGGCACGCCCCGTACGAGGGCCTCGGCGGCGGACACACATGCCAGCGAGGGCAGGATCAGGCGCCTGGCGCTCCTCTCGGGGCGCTTCAACGCCACAAGTACACGAGGCACAGTTGCAGGCCCAGCGACGTGCCGCCCGCCTCTTCTTCGTCGAGCCAGCCCGGCTTGTAGAACGCGTGCAGGCCCAGATCCAGGGTCAGTTCGTCCGTTGCCGGCAGCCACATGCCGGCCTGCATGGCGAACGCGAAGCGCGTGGAACTGGCGGTCTCGCCGCCGCTCTCGGCGCGCAACCTCATGATGCCGCCGCCGGCCTCGCAATAGCCCAGGGCGCGCAGCCTGCTCTTCCGTCTGTCGACGGTGTGGCTGCCATACATCAGCTGGAACGATTGCATCGTGAAGTCGACGACACGCGGCACCTCGCCGTACCCGGCGAACGAACGCGTGCCCGCATCTTGATGCCGGTACAGCAGGTGAAGGTAGGCTCGCTCCGCGTGCGCCAGCCGCGCGCCGAACTGCGCGAAGCCGCCGTCCTCCAGGCCCCAGAACCAGTCGCCCGTCAAGTCGGCGGCGCCGCCGCCGGCATCCAGCGCGAAAGCGAACAACGGCGGCCTGCCGCCGCCAAGTCCGCGGCCTGGGAGCAGCGCGGGCTCCGGGGGCACGACATCGAACTCGGGATTGGCGCGCGGGTCCGCCTCGCGGGGCTCCGGTTCCTCCTCGGCGCCCGGTTCAAGGGCCGGCACGCCGGTCAGGACCTCGTCGGTGATGTCGCGCCCATCCGCGTCCACGACCAGGGCCATGTCCGCAAAGGCCAGGGGCTTCTCGGCGCCGTCGGCGCGGATGATCACCAGACCCTCGCCGTCGGCGGCCAGCGCGAGCGTCACGTCGCGCAACGTCCAGCCGCCCGCATCGGTGACCGTCACGCCGTGCCAGGGGCCGTTGGCGCCGCCCTCTTCGTCGGCGGCGGCCACGACGTAAGCCGCTGTCAGCACGACCAGCGCCAACGCCAGGCGCCAGGCCATCCGCTCCGGGTTGCCGTAGGGAACTCCCTGGTCCGGCATGCCGCACCTCCCGCACCTCGCCACTGCTGTCCGGCGCGACAGCGCCGGACCCTGACCGCGGACACCACCATCCTGCCACACGGGCCGCGCCGCGGGGAGAGCCGATTTGGGGGGAAGGGCGGGACGCCGCCGCGAGGGCAACACGGCGGCGACCAGGCTTCGCCGAGCGCATCGAGGTCCGCCGGGGTCCGTCGGCGTGCCGCTTGCGCCGGCGCAGCTTTCGCCGGATCGTGGCGACCGGCGCCGTCTTGCGCATGGCGCGCCGGGCGGCTCGGCCGACAACGCCCTGAAAGGACCCCGTGATGCGCACGCACTGGCTGCAGCACGTCGAATACGAAGGGCTCGGCGCCCTGGCGCCGCGCCTGGCCGCGCGCGGGATCGCGGCGCGGCGCACGCTCGTGTCCGCAGGCGAGCCGCTGCCCACCGCGGACGCCATCGACTTCCTGGTCGTGCTCGGCGGTCCCATGAGCGTGAACGACGAGGCGACGCTGCCGTGGCTGGCGCCCGAGAAGGCCCTCATCCGCGACGTGGTCGCGCGCGGCGTGCCGGTGCTGGGCATCTGCCTGGGCGCGCAGCTGATGGCCGCCGCCCTGGGCGCCGCGGTCGGCCCCAGCCCCGAGCGCGAAGTGGGCTGGTGGCCGGTCGAGGCGGTGCCGCCGCCCCCCGCGCCGCCGTTCCCGGCCTTCCCGTTCCCCGCGCGCTTCACCGCGCTGCATTGGCACGGCGAGGCTTTCGCGCTGCCCGTCGGTGCGGTGCACCTGGCCTGCAGCGCCGGTTGTCCGCACCAGGGATTGCAGGTCGGGCCGCGCGCCATCGGCCTGCAGTTCCATCCCGAGGCCGACCCCGACTGGGTCCGGACGGTGCTCGCGCACAGCCCCGGCTCGCTGGCGTCGGGTCCGTTCGTGATGCGGCGCAAGGATTTGCTGGCGGATCTGGAGGGGCGCTGCGCCCCGGGCCACACCATGCTGGATGCCCTGCTTGGTTTCCTTATCGGTTCGTAATGATATAGGAAAGCCAACAAACGGCGCCGCCCTGTCAGTTTCTGATGAAGGTCTTGCGCCCGGTGCCGACGTTTCCTTTGTTATTCGCGCATTCGACGATCCGGATTGTCCACATCCACGGACAAGGAGGCGGGGATGGGTCCGCAGAAACGCTACTTGAAAACGAAAAACGTGAGCAAGGTCACGTTCTGCCTGCCGGCCGAGGCCGCGCGCGAGGCGCAGGCCGTCTACCTGGTCGGCGACTTCAACGGCTGGGACGCCGAGGCCACGCCGATGAGCCGCCTCAAGAGCGGCGAGTTCAAGATCACGCTCGACCTCGAGACGGGCCGCGAGTACGAGTACCGCTTCCTGATCGACGGGCGCGTGTGGGAGAACGACTGGGCGGCCGACGACTATCGGCCCACGGGCATCCCCGGCGCCGAGAACTCGGTCGTCACGGTCTAGCCCGACCTAGTCGGCGGCCGGCACGACCCAGGTGCTGAAGCAGGCGTCACCCGCGAAGCTGATGGGCTGCCAAACCAGGAAGCTGGTCGCTTCCGTCCGCAGGTACATATCGCCGCCGGTATAGATGTTGTCGCTGCGGCCGTTCCACTGGAAGGTGGTCACACGGTCGCCGCGCATGACGAGGGCCAGCCTGTCGCCGGCCGTCACCGGCAGCCCCGCGCCGAGGTCGATCGCCAGGAATCCCGACGGCACGCTGGCGGCCGGAATGGTCTTCTGGAAAAGCACGGCATCGTTCGAGTCCGTGGGCACGCCGCCGGCCGTGGCGCGGATGTCGAACTGCAGGTCGCAGCCGGCCAGGTTCATGAACACCTCCACCCGTTTGAGCGTGCCGGTCTGCACGACCGTGAACACCTGAGCCTTGTCGTTGACGCCCCCGGCGAAGAGATCCATGTTCGTGGTGATCAACGCGGCATCGATCACCGGCTGCACCACGGTCGGGACGGTCGGACAATCGTCGCCGGAACAGCCGACCATGAACATGAGACCGACTGCGGCCGGACAGCCAAGTCCGATCTGGAGTCCGGGCTCCCGCTCAGTGCCCCGCGCCATGCTCCCTCAGCCAGGCTGCCGCCCGCCGCAGGTCCAGCGGCTCGCCGCCGTCCCACAGGGCCTCGTAGAGCCGCCGCATTCGCGCCAGATCCTCCGGCGTGTCGATGGACAGCTTCACGTCGGCCACCAGATCAGACGGCGGCTCGACCCAGACCGTCTTCATCCGGTCCGGGTGGGCCGGCGCGTGGCGCAGCGCCCAGGCGGTCACGTGCTCGGTGGCCAGGGGATCGCCCGCGGCGGCTTCGCGGCTCCAGCGCAGGGCGCGCGCGGAGACGACCTCGCCTCCCTGCAGCAGCGATGTGACCCCATCGCGGAAGCGCACCACGTCGGCGCCCTGCTCCCGCGCCAGCTCGAACCAGCGCGCCAGATGCAGCGGGTCGAAGAGCGGCGAGTCGCCGCAGACCCGCGCCACCCAGCGCGCGGGATGCTGCTCCAGAGCGAGCAGGAAGCGGCCGAGCACGTCGTCCTCGCTGCCGCGGACCACGGCCACATCCAGTTCGCCCGCCACGGCGGCCAGCGCGTCGTCGCGGGCGTGGTCGGTCGTCGCCAGCACCACCGGCGCCTCGCGCCCCAGCGCCGGCCCCACCTGCTGCGCCCGCCGCAGGATGTGCCACATCAGCGGCCGACCGGCCAGGTCCTCCATCATCTTGCCGGGCAGCCGGGGCGAGCCCATGCGCGCCTGGACGATGCAGACGGCCGGAGCGGCGCCGTCGGGCGGATCGCAGCGGTCGCTCATCGCCGTCTCCCCTCCGCGTCGCGGCCGCCCCCGCGCCTACGCATCCATGTCCGCCCACCGCCGGGCCGCCCGCGCGAAGAAGACCAGCGCGATGATCGCGACCACGCCGATGCCCGCGAACGGCAGCCACACCCGCAGGTGCGGGTCGTAGGTGTCCCACAGCAGCTTCGTGGCCTGGACCGCGTCCAGGCCGGTGACCTGCTGCAGCTTCACGAAGGCCTCGGTGCGGACCACGCCCGCCGCCGCGTCCAGCGAGCTGAGCTTGCCGTCCCAGCCGCCGGCGCCCGGCGCGTGCTGGGCCAGGTACTTCTGCGCCAGCACCGCCTTCTCGCCGAAGTTGCCGTAGAAGTAGCCCTGCAGGTTCGAGCCCACCAGCCCGCCCACGCCGACCGGGATGTTCACGAAGCCCAGGTAGAGGCCCTTCTTGTCGCGCGGGGCGATGAGCGCCAGGTACTCGTTCTTCTTCGGGCCGGTCAGCATCTCGCCCAGCGAGAAGCCGACCACGCCCAGCAGGAACACCCAGCCCAGGTTGGTCAGGCCGGCCACCAGGATGCCGACCGTGGCCATGCCCATGCCGATGACCATCGACTCGAGCGTCTTCATCTTCCGCACGAGCCACGAGACGGGGATCATCAACAGCACGATCATCACCGCGTTGAGGTTCAGCAGGATCTCCTGCGGCACCTGCAGCCCGCGGTCGGTGTCCAGCGCCCACTTGTCCGGCAGCAGCGACGAGTCGCGGAAGAACGCCGCCAGCCCGCCCGAGTCGTTCCAGTCGGTCAGGAAGTTCGGGTGCAGGTCCCACAGCGTGTACATCATCAGCCAGAAGCAGCTCATGATGGCGAGCCACGCCGCCAGTCTCCAGTCGCCCAGGGTGCGCAGCGTGCGCACCAGCACCTGCCCGGCATGGATGGACTTGTCCGCGCCGCTCTGGAAATCCTTGAACGTGAACAGCATCAGGTAGTTCAGCGCCATGATGCCGGCGGCGGTGAAGAAGAGCGCCTGCCACGAGTAGTCGTGGCGGATGACGTTGGCCAGCACCGGCCCGATCGCGGCGCCCACGTTCACGACCCAGTAGAAGATGCCCCAGCCCAGCGACGAGTTCTTCCGGTCCAGATTCTGGGCCAGGCTGCCCTGAAGCGCCGGCTTGAAGAAGGCCGTGCCGCTGGCCAGCACGACGACGCCGAACGTGAACCCGAACAGGCTGCGCTGCGTGGCCATCAGGCAGTAGCCGAGCACGTTGCCCGTGATGGCGATGAAGAGGCTGCGCTTGTAGCCGTAGCGGTCGGCGAAGCCGCCGGTGAACGTGGGCAGGATCGACTGGAACACGAACCACAGCGAGTAGATCATGCCCTTCTCGGCCGCCGTGAAGTGCAGCCCGCTCGGATCGTCGGCCTGCATGATGTAGACGGCCACCACCGAGCGCACCAGGTAGTAGGACAGGCGCTCGAACATCTCGATCACGTTCAGGAGCCAGAAGCCGGGTGTGAAGCCGAACAGGCGGCCGCGGCCGGCAAGATTGTCGGTCAGCGGGGTATCGGTCATGGAGGGGGATCCTTCCGCGGGGGTGCCGTGGCTTCGACCGGTCGGACGGGTTCGGACGCACTGTAGCACATCGGCAGCCGCCGCGCACCCGGCGGGCGCAACGGGTCCAGGGTCGGGACGCGCGGCGTCAGGGTTGCGCCGGGCGCGCGTCCGCATCCGGACCGTTCCGGTCCGAACGACCGTGGCGCCGTTTCCCCGGATCGCCTAGTCTGGGGCGCATGAGCCGCCGGCAACTGATCCTCACCGGCCGCGTCGGCGACCAGGAACTGCGCCTGGAGCTGGCCGAGGGCCTCCACGTGCTGGGCCGCGCCGTCGATTGCGACGTGGTGCTGCCGGAGTCGTCGGTCTCCCGCCGCCACGCCGAACTGGAGTACGCTGGCGGTCGCGCCCGCGTGCGCGACCTGGGCAGCCACAACGGGACGCTCGTCAACGGCGTCGCCGCCGAAGGCTGGCGCGAGGTGCGGCCCGGCGACCAGGTGGCGCTCGGGCGCGCGGTGTTCTCCCTGGGCGGCAACCTCGACTCGCAGGCGCTGATGACCATCGTCGGCGACCGCCAGTCCAGCGGCGTCGCCATCACCTGGCAGGAAGCGACCGGCCGCGAGAGCCGCAGCGGCCAGTTCTCGCGCCGGGCCGGC
>VGXH01000076.1 GCA_016873405.1 bacterium | reverse complement strand
GGGCACGTCGCTGTTCTTCACTTCGGCCTCGAAGTTCCCGACGGTGAATTCCATCACGTTGGCCATGTCGATCGCTCTCCTTGGTCTGTGGCGGCCGCGGTGCCGCCGCCCTCCGGGGTTGTGCAACATGCTCGGGCCGACTTACGCAGGACGCGTGCCCATCGGGCGCGCCGGGCGCGACTGCGGCGTCGATGTCATTAAAATATTATTTTACAATCAGATAAATCCAAACCGGGGCGCCCGCTCGCGCGAGCGGCGGCGGTCCCGCCAACGCGCAGATGTTGCGCGCATCAGAATCGTTGCTACATTATCGTTGCAGCAACGGAGGGATGCCGTGGGCGCCGACAGCCTGGGACCCGCTCTGGCCGGCCTGGTCGCGATCGCGCGGCAGGACAGCCTGCTCGACCTGCTCGGGGCCCTCAACGAGGGCCTGATCGTGGTGGACCCGGCCCTGAACGTGGTGGCAATGAACCCCGCGGCGGAGATCCTGCTCGGGCGCCCCGGCCCCGAACTGGCCGGCACGCCCGTCTGCCGCCTCTTCGGCGAGCACGCCTGCCCGCGCGACGTGCTCGAGGAGACGCTGCGGTCCGGCGTCCCGATCGTCGACTACCAGACCACCATCGACCTGCCGGGCGGCCGGCGCGGCCACGTGCTGCTGCGCTCGGCGCCGCTGCGCGCGGGCGACGGGCGCGACCTGGGGCTGGCCCTGCTGCTGGGCGACGTCACCGAGGTGACGGATCTGCGCAAGCTGGTCACCGGGCGCGATCGCTACGGCCGCCTGGTCGGGCGCGATCCGCGCATGCGCGAGCTCTACGCCCTGATCGGCGATGTCGCCGGCTCGGAAGCCACGGTGCTGATCCGCGGCGAGAGCGGCACCGGCAAGGAACTGGTGGCGCGCGCCCTGCACGACAACAGCCCGCGCGCCCATGGCCCCTTCGTGGCGGTGAACTGCTCCGCGCTGACCGAGCACCTGCTGGAGAGCGAGCTGTTCGGCCACGTGCGCGGCGCCTACACCGGCGCCGTGGCGGACCGGCGCGGACGCTTTGCCGAGGCCACGGGCGGCACCATCTTCCTCGACGAGATCGGCGACATCAGTCCCGTGGTGCAGGTGAAGCTGCTGCGGGTGCTTCAGGAACGCGGGGTCGAGCGCGTGGGCGACAACCGCCCGCTGCCGGTGGACGTCCGTGTCGTCTCGGCCACCCACCGCGACCTGGAGGCGCTGGTGGCGACGGGCCGCGTGCGCGAGGACTTCTACTACCGCATCAAGGTGGTGACGCTGCGCGTGCCGCCGCTGCGCGAGCGGCGCGAGGACATCCCGCTCCTGGCCGCGCACGCGCTGGAGCGCTTCGCGGTGCGGGACGGCCTGCCCGCGGCGCCGGCGCTGACCGAGCCGGCGCTGGCGCTGCTGATGGCGCACACCTGGCCGGGCAACGTGCGCGAGCTGGAGAACGCGCTGGACCACGCGCTGGTGCTGGCGCGCGGCGGGCCGCTGGCGGCCGCGCACCTGCCGCCGGAACTGAGGGCGGGGGGGCGCGCGCGCAGCGGACTGGCGCCCGCGCGGCCGCCGGTGCACAGCCCGCAGGAACGTGAACTGATCGAGCAGGCGCTGCGCGCCACGGGCTGGCACCGCACGCGCGCCGCGCGGCGCCTGGGCATCGACCGCAGCACGCTGTGGCGCAAGGTGCGCGAGTACGGACTGGAACCGGAGCAATAGGAGGCCGCCATGGCGGTGAGCGGGAAGAAGCTGGCGGGGATCGGCTGCGGCGTGCTGATCCTGGGCGCGGTGGCGGTGGCCGGCGGCCTGACCTGGTATTCCACGCAGCTCTCGCGCGAGTACAAGAAGGTGCAGGCCAGCGAGAAGGAACTGGTGACCGCCACGGCACTGCCCGGCGCCTGGGAGCCGCCGGTCGGCGGCGCGCCGGAAACGGCGCGCCTGGAGGCGTTCGCGGGCGTCCGAGAGGAACTGGCCGGCTGGCGCGAGCGCCTGGCCGCGGAGAACCGCGCCTTCGCGAGTCGTGGCGGCGGCAACTGGTTCCTGCGCGCCGGCGACGCCAGCGATCTGGCGCGCGTGCTGGCCGGCTTCTGGCTGGCGCGCAACGAGGCGCTGCGGGCGGTCGGCATGGGGCCGGGCGAGTACGAGTGGCTGTACGGGCTGGTCTACCACGGCTGGCTGGGGCACGACGCGGCGGCGGGCAGGCAGGCGGGGGGCGAGGGCGACGACCAGGCGGCCCGTCGGGCCGACGACGGGCGCTTCGAGCGGCGACGGGAGCTGTGGCGCGGCGGGGTCGGCCCGGACGCAGCCGCGAGGCTGGAGCCGCTGCGGGAGCGCCTGGCCGCCGGCTGGACACAGGAGACGAATCCCGTGGAGCTGATCTTCATCGACGACGCTGCCGGCGCGAATCCGCCGCCGCCGCGGTGACCGGCCGGCCGACCACCCGACGGCGACGGACGACCTCAGTCCGCGGCCGGATCCGCGCGGGGCTCGGTCGGCGGGGGACCGCCGGGACGCGCGCCTCGCCGCCGCGCGACCGCTTCCCGGAGCAGGAACTCGATCTGCGCGTTGACGCTGCGCAGGTCCGCCTCGGCCCAGCGCCGGATCTCCTCGTAGAGCTCCGGGCCGAGCCGCAGCGGGAATGCCTTCTTCTCGCTCATCTCACGTGTACAGCGTGCCGGTGTTCAGCACCGGCTGCGCCGCGTGCTCGCTGCACAGCACGACCAAGAGGTTGCTGACCATCGCCGCCTTGCGCTCGTCGTCCAGGTGGACGAGGTCGCGCGAACCCAGTTCCTGCAGCGCCATCTCGACCATGCCGACGGCGCCCTCGACGATCGTCTTGCGGGCCGCCACCACGGCGCTGGCCTGCTGCCGCTGCAGCATGGCGTGGGCGATCTCCGGCGCGTAGGCCAGGTGGGCCAGCCTCGCCTCGATGACCTCGACGCCGGCCTTGCCCAGGCGCTCCTGCAGTTCGCGCTTGAGGTGCTCGCTCACGTCGTCGGTGGCGCCGCGCAGGCTGACCACGTCGTCGCCGGCGTCGTAGGGATAGGCGCTGGCCAGGTGCCTGACCGCCGACTCGCTCTGGATCTTCACGTACGACTCGTAGTTGTCGACCTCGAACAGCGCCTCGGCCGTGTCGTGCACGCGCCAGACGACCACCGCCGCGATCTCGATCGGGTTGCCGGACAGGTCGTTGACCTTCAGCCGTTCGCCGTTGAGGTTACGGGCCTTCAGCGAGAGCTTCATCCGCGTGAAGAACGGGTTCGTGTAGCGCAGGCCGCCCTGCCGCGACGTGCCGCGGTAGTCGCCGAACAGCAGCAGCGCGACCGCCTCGTTCGGGTTGACCACGAACAGCCCCGGCAGCAGGAACAGCGCGACCACCAGCGTGACGGCCGCGCCGATGATCCCCGGCACGTTGCGCCCCACCAGCGAAGCGATCAGCAGCCAGACCGAGCCGACGAGCAGGACCAGCAGGATGAACAGCGGCATCCAGCCGGACATCGTGTTGACCGGTTTTTCCTTGTGCATCGACAGCCTCCCGGGCGGCGGGGATCAGGTGAACAGCGGTTGATGTCGGAATGATATCACAAAGATACCGAACGCGCCAGAGGAAAATGCCGGATGATCCTCGAATCCCCTAACGCACTCCAGGACATGGAGTTGAATCGCAACGCCGGCGCCGGGACCGAAAAGCGGGAGCGGCGGCCCGAGGGCCGCCGCTCCGCTTCGCGGGCTCGTGGCGGGGAAGCGCTACTTCAGAAGCAGCATCTTCGCCGTCGACGTGCCGCCGGCGCTGGTCAGCCGCGCATAGTATGCGCCGCTGGACACCTGGCGACCGCTGTCGTCCACGCCGTTCCAGGCGACGGTGTGGGTCGCGGCCGCGAGGGTCTCGTCCACCAGGGTCCGCACCAGCCGGCCCGCCACGTCGAAGACCTGCAGTCTGACGTGGCCGCGCGCCGGCAGGTCGAACTTGATGTTCGTGGCCGGGTTGAACGGGTTGGGGTAGTTGCCGCGCAGCGCCATCACGGTCGGCACCGCATCTTCGTCCACTCCCGACACGTACGGCGGCGCGTAGATGACCCGCAGGCACCACTGCACCAGCGTGCCGACGTCACCGCCGGCCTGGTCGGCCACCGACAGGCGCCACGTGCCGTTCAGGGGCTGGCCGGCGAAGGCGGTCAGCGGGTCGGCCGGGGTCAGCGGGCTGGGGTACCAGCGTTTGATGTTGTCCGTGCCGCCGCCGGTCCGGTTGTGCAGGCGCACGACCGTGCCGCTCGGCGAGCGGAGGCTGACCAGCAGATCGCCCTGGAAGGTGTGGGTGATGTTCAGGTACACCTGCACCGAACCGACGACGCCGTTGGTGGCGACCACCATGTCGCTGTTGACGGTCGAGTAGTCGGTGATGGCCAGGCCCGGGGACAGGCACTGGTCCAGTTGCAGGGTCGAATTCAGCGTGAAGTTGACGCCGGTGCGGACCTCGCCGTTGACCAGCGTGACCTGGACCTCAGGTCCGGCCCAGCCGGTGCGCGTCGCGCGGATCGTGTAGGTGCCGGCGAACAGGCCCGGCAGCGTGTACGAGCCGTCGGCCGCCGTCGTCGTCGTGCCACCGTTGGGCGTCGCCGTGATCGTGGTGCCCCCGTGGTTGGACTGGCCGGCCAGAAGCGCGCGGCCGCTCACCGTGCAGGAACCGATCTCGGGCGTGGTCAGCCACTGCATCGCGTTCTCGAGCAGCTGGTAACGACCCGCGGCCGCCGCCAGGTAGTTGAAGCAGAAGAACACGATCTGGCCGCCCTCGGGGGCCGGGTTCGGGTCGTAGGTGATGACGCTGGCGTCGCTGGCGTAGTTGGACCAGCTCAGCGGGCGCGCCGCGCCGGCCATGGGGGCCATCGCGTCGCTGTCGCCCCAACCGACGTAGGTCAGACCCAGCGGCACGGCGGCGTTGTTCGGGTGGTTGAGTATGTAGGCCGACGCGTCGTTCACCGTGATGGTGCCCGCGCTGTCGGCGTTCCAGTCGTTGGTGTGCATGACGTGGGTGGCGAAGTTGGCGTCGCCGTACTGGTCGTAGCCCAGTTCGCCGCCCTCCAGCAGGATGTGCCCGCCCGCCTGCGCGAAGGCCACCAGGCCGGCCTTCAGCGTGGCGTTGGACAGCGTGCTGAGGTTATTGCCGCAGGCCAGGATCACCACGTCGTAGTTGACGAACGAGGCAGGATCGGCGGCGGTGTCGGTCACCAGCGTCACCGAGTAGCCCATGTTCTCGAGGTCCAGCAGCATCTGCGCGGCGCTCTTGGCCGGCTCGTCCGTGTAGGCCTCGGCCAGCAGTTCGTTGCCGTCCTTGCCGCCGTACTTGGCGGGGAACACGCCGCTCTTGGCGCCGTCGTCGATCAGGAGCAGGTCGCCCGCCGTCGGATCCAGCAGGAACGTCTTGATCGTCTCCGGCTCCTCGATCGTGACACTCATCGTGACCGGCTTGTGGTGCCAGGCACGGGCCTGGATGTCGTACGTGAAGTACGGCAGCGCCGAGGTCGCGAACGAGCCGTCCGGCGCGCTCGTCGTCTCGGTGAAGAGCGCCCCGTTGTCCGACCGGTACACGCGGATCGTGCCCTGGAGGGGGTCGTTCGTGACCGAATCGTAGACGAAGCCCGAGAACACGCCGCTCGGCGCCGGGGTCAAGGCGATGTCGTAGGTGTTGGCGCCGTAGTTGATGAACAGCGGCGTCTCGAAGTGCAGGTATCCGAAATGGTCCACGACCAGGGTGTAGTCGTCGACCAGGATGTCCTCGGGCGCCGTCCAGGCGCCGCCGGCGCCGCTGGTGACCGAGAAGACCTGGCTCAGCGACTCGTCGAGCAGCCTGACGACCACCCCGACCATCGGCGCTCCGCCCGCGGTCACGGTGCCGGAAAGCTGGCCGTAGGCCTCGATGATGTTGAAGCTCTCGGTATAGACGTTGTAGCCGCTCACGGCGATGGTGCCGGCGATCACGCCCAGCGTGGTCGGGGTCAGCGCCATCTGGGCGGCCGTCGTCTCGAGCAGCGTGCCGTTCGGCAGCCGCGCGTACAGCGTCGCGCCCGTCTGGCCCACCGTCGCGTGCAGCGTGCCCGGCAGGTTCAGCGCGAAGGCGTCGCTCAGGCCGATACCCGTGGTGACCGTCAGGTCCGGAGCCGTCAGCGTGGCGGCGTTGACCGTCACCTGCTCGGTGAACAGGCGGTAGGTCTCCGCCATGTCCTGGCCCACGATGTCGATCGACGGGCCGTAGGCCACGTCGACGTTGACGACGGCCACGCCTGAGGCGTTGGTCAGGACCGGCGTCGTGGCGTAATCGAGGCCCTCGGCCCAGACCGAGATGCCCGGCAGCGGCGTGGTGCCCGCGGCATCCATCACCGTGACCGTGATCGCGGTCGGGGTGTTCACGTCGATGACCATGGGGTCGATCGTGACCGTGGCCGGCACGATCACGTTCAGGTTGGCGATGTAGGGCGCCTTGTTCTGCGCCGTGACCACCAGCTTCATCGGCACGCCGGGGGTCAAGGGATTGAGGTAGGTGATGGTGACGTCGCCCTTGGCGGTCACCGTGCCGGCGCCCATCAGCACGCCGTTCTGCGTCAGGCCCACGTAGCTGCCGGTGGCCGCGCCCACGGTCAGCGAGGTCTGCCCCACGAACACGGTCGACGGATGCGTCACCGCGTTGGCGGTCGGGACCATGTAGATGCTGAGGCTCGGGTCGCCCAGCAGGTTGTAGATGTTCCAATAGTAGGTGGTGCGCGTCGAACCGGACTCCATCACGGCCAGGTTGCCGCTGAAGACCAGCGCGTCGTTGGTCACGTACCACAGGTGCGGGGCCTCGCCCGTCTCGTGGAACAGGCCGTCGTAGGCGCCGATGCCGGTGGCCAGGATCGGGTAGCCGGTGCCGTCGATCTGGCTGGCGGCGTGGAAGCCGACGCCCCACCAGTAGTCCTCGTCCCAGTAGGTGGAGTTCGAGCCGCCGATGTAGCCGATGGCGCCCTTGTTGGCGGCGCGCAGGAACGTCTCGCCGAAGCACTCGGCGGTGTCGTAGGTCGAGGTCAGGCAGCAGTTGCCCACCGCCAGCGTCGGCTTGCCGGCGTTGGTCATGGCGTTGATGTTGGCCTGCGTCATCGCCGGGTCGGACCAGCTGGTCTCGCTGCCGTGCGCCGTGTAGTTGATGAAGGCCACGCCGTCGTTGACGGACTGGATGATCTGCGCCTCGACCGGGCCGCTGGAGGCGGGGTAGAGGAACGTGTTGCTGGTGATGCCGTGGGCGGCGTTGAAGTAGTTGTTCGTGCCGTAGAGGATCTGCCCGTTGCCGTGGGTGGCCGCGAAGGTGCCGTCCACGCCGGCGATCATCGTCACGCGGCTGAGGTAGCTCGGGTCGGGCATCGTGAACTGGTCGTACATCATCGTCTTGTCGAGCTGGGCCTGCAGCTGCGTCGGGTTCGTCGCGCTCAGGCGCCCGTAGTACATGTCCGGCACCAGGTCGGCGTCCACCGCGCAGTAGGGGCGGTCGGTGGCGTCGCCGGCTTCCTGGAACGTGGGCATCTCGGCCACGTCGCCGACGAACAGCACGAAGCTGGGGGCCGGGTTCTCGGGCGTGGCGCCGTTGTACAGGTTGTTCAGGTAGGCCTCGATGGAGGCGGTGGTCGTGCCGACGGCCGGGGTCCCGGTGACGCCCATGATCACGCGGAAGCCGCGCTGCGTCTTCCAGGCCCC
>VGXH01000075.1 GCA_016873405.1 bacterium | reverse complement strand
AAAAGTCCCGCCGCCACGCCCCAGCCGAGGTAGCGGCGCCACAGCGGTTCGCGGGTGACGCCCCAGCCGAGATCCCGGCCCGAGACCAGGGGCCACACCAGCACCAGCAGCGCCAGGGTCGCCAGCGGCGTCTCCATGCCGGAGAAGGTCCAGCGCAGGAACCACGGTTCGGCCGCGATGAGCACGAGCACGATCGCCTTCCAGCGCTCGGGATAGGTGAACCGGCAGAGGATGCCGTCGGTGACCAGCACCACGCCCAGACCGCAGAGCGCCCCCAGCAGCCAGGCCGCGAGGTCGGGCGCCGCGCCCAGCTTCAGCAGGAGGGCCAGCCCGAAGACCCACAGGGGGCTGGTCGCGCCGTAGGTGGGCTCGCCCGGGTTGAAGGCGATCTCGCCCCGCTCGAGCAGGTGCTGCGCGTAGCGCAGGTGGATGAACGTGTCGTCGGTGGTGTAGCCCCGCAGCAGCCAGGCGCCCGCGGCCAGGAGGCCGAGGGCGATGAGCAGCCGGATGAGGCGCGGGCGAGGCATTGGGACAGCATACGCGCCCGCGCCGGGGCCGTCCAGCGGCCAGAAGGCGCGGGCGCGCGGCGGCGGGCCGGCGCCGGTCCGCTCAGCGCAGGAACATCGGCAGCGCCTCGACGCCGCGGATCAGCGGACGGTATTCGCGCGGATCGTAGAAGCGGGCGACATCCACGCGTTTGACGCCGCTGGTGATGGCCGCCAGGTCCACCGCCGCGTAGCGGCCGTCGCGCAGCGCCGTCATCAGGCCGGTGCGGCCCTCCAGCAGCAGGTCCATCGCCAGGTTGCCGAAGTTCATGGCCACCATGCGGTCCAGCGCGTCGGGAGCGCCGCAGCGCATCATGTAGCCCAGCTGCTGGTACGTCAGGCCGTGTCCGGTCAGCTTCTTGAGCTGCTCGGCCGCCCACATGCCGACGCCGCCGAGCTTGCGGTGCCCGTAGGCGTCCTCGTCGCCGGTCTCGACGATGCCCCCGCCCTGCGCGATCGCGCCCTCGCTGATCGTGACCATCGCGTAGTGGCTCGGGTTGTCGCGCTTGTCGCGGTTCACCATCTCGGCCAGGCGCTCGATGTCGAATGGGACCTCGCTGATGATCGCGCGGTCGACGTGCGCCAGGTAGCTGGAGACCAGGCAGGTCTCGCCGCTGTTGCGCCCGAACAGCTCGACCAGGCCGATGCGCTCGTGCGAGCCGATCGGCGTCCGCAGGTCGCTGATGGCCTGCACCGAGCGCGTCACGGCCGTGCTGAACCCGATGCAGAAGTCGGTCCCGTAGACGTCGTTGTCCATCGTCTTGGGGATGGCCACCTGCGGGTAGCCCGCCTGGTGCAGGCGCGCTGCATAGCTGAGCGTGTCGTCGCCGCCGATCGGGACCAGCGCGTCGATCTGCAGGTGCTCGAGGTTCGCCACCACGACGTCGGTCAGGTCCGCCGGATAGGAGCGGTCGGGCCGGCGCAGGTGCTCCGGCATGTCCCTTTCCTTCACGCGCCCGGGGTTCGTGCGCGAGGTGTGCAGGAAGGTCCCGCCGGTGCGGTCGATCGTCCGCACGTGCGTCCAGTCCAGCTCGGTCCGCCAGTGGCGGTTCCAATCCTCGTCGGCGTCCGGCCGGTAGTTGATCAGGCCGCCCCAGCCGCGGCGGATGCCGACGACCGCGATGCCTTCGTTCTTGGCCCGGGTCACGACCTGCTTGATGGCCGCGTTGAGCCCCGGCACGTCGCCGCCACCGGTCAGGATGGCGATGCGGCGCAGCTTCCTCGTCATGTCCCGTCGTCCTCCTGCTGAAACCGTTTCCTCTCCGCCCGACGGGCCATTATCGGGCCGCGGGGCGGGCGCGGCAAGCTCCGCCTGGCGCGGGCGCGCCTGAAGCGGGTCGCCCGGGACCGGATCAGCCCGGGCCGGCCTCCGGGCAGCCGCCGGCCAGGAAGGTGCCGCGGCAGGACATGCGGGCGATGGCGCGCATGTCGTCCTCGCTGAAGCCGAACGTCTCCATGGCCAGCTCGTACTCGCGCGACAGCGACGTGCTGCTGACGGTCGGGTTGTCCGTGCACAGCGCCACCTTGACGCCTGCGTCCAGGAATCGCGGCAGCGGATGCTCCTTCAGCGAGGGCACGGCGCCGGTCTGCAGGTTGGACGAGAGGCACACTTCCAGGTAGATGCCGTCGCGCGCCAGCCTCTTCATCAGCTCCGGATCCTGCCCGGCGCTGGTGCCGTGGCCGATGCGGTCGGGGTCGAGGTTCTCGAGCGCCTCCCAGATGCGTTCGGGCCCCTCGCTCTCGCCGGCGTGGGCGGTCCGCTTGAGCCCCATCTTCGCCGCCAGCCCGTACGCCTCGCGGAACAGCACCGGCGGGAACGGCGCCTCGTGGCCCGCGATGTCGAAGCCGACGACGCCGGCGCCGTTGTGGAACTCCTCCTTCTCGCCGAGGATCTCGCGCAGGAGGATGCGCGCCATGTTGCCGCCGTGATTGCGCATCGCGATGACGATGATGCCCACCTTGAAGTCCGGGTGCTTCTCCGTGAAGGAGTCGAAGCCCTTGCGCGTGGCCGCGAGCACCTGGCGGCTGGTCAGGCCGGCCCGCCGGTGGATGAGCGGGTTGATGCGCAGCTCGAGCAGGCGCACGCCGTCGAGATAGGCGTCCTCGGCCAGCTCGTAGGCGATCCGCTTGATGTTGTCGTAGAACTGCGTGTACTGCAGGGGAACGTGGAACTTGTCGAGGTAGTCGAGCAGCGTGCTGTCGGTCTTCTCGTCCCACTGCAGGTAGTGCCGGAACTGCTCGAAATCGAGGCCGGGCACGGCGCTGTAGTACTTCTCGGAGAGCTCCCAGAGGGTGGCCGGCCGGATCGAGCCGTCGAAGTGCCGGTGGATGTCCGACAGGTGCAGCGTGCGGATGAACTCCCGCCTGTCCTGTGTGGTCATGATTCTCCTTTTCGCTGGGGGTCGGCGGGCGGCCCCCGCAGGACCGTCCGCGGGACCGGGTAAATTCCGGCCACGGTAAACGTGAAACAGCGCCGTGTAAAGGGCTGCGGAAGTTCTTGGACTTCCGGACCCGGCGGCGATAGATTTCGACCGGGGGCAATCACTTGGGCGCGGGCGCCCGTGACGCCGGACGGCGCCAGCCGGGCTGCCCGCCCGCGGGGAGGGCGACGGACCGCAGCAGGTCCGCGAGCGGGGCAGGCAGTGCGATGAAGGTCAATACCAGGGTCCGCTACGGGTTGCGCGCCATCCTGCAGATCGCCGAGCAGTACGGCGGCGAACCGGTTCCCATCAGCGCGATCGCCGAGAGCCAGGAGATCAGCGGCAAGTACCTCGAGCAGGTGGTCGGGGCGCTCCGCCGCTCCGGCCTGATCGTCAGCCGCAAGGGCGTGCGAGGCGGGTACACGCTGAGCCGTCCGCCCGCGGAGATCACGCTCTGGGACGTCATCGGCGCCCTCGACGCGCACACGGCGCCCGTGGACTGCGTGCCCGAGCCTCAGACCTGCGCGCGCGCCGACGGCTGCCTGACGCGCTCGATCTGGACGCTGCTGGACCGGCGCCTGAAGGAATTCTGGAACGGGTTCACGCTGGCCGACCTGGTGCGCGCGATGCGTGAAGAGGCCCGATTGGATCTCCAGTCGCTGGGCTCGGGCGGCCCGTCCGGGCAGAGCTGAGCAGACCCGGGCGCCGCCGGCTCCCGGCCCGGTGCCGGGAGCCGCGTCGCGCCCACGACGCGGCCGGCGCGATCGCGCCGCCCACGGAGGCTGAGCATGGACTTCACCGCCACCTTGCGCGCGCGGGCGGCCCGCCTGGGCAAGACGATCGTCCTTCCCGAGTGCCTGGTCGACGACCGCACGCTGAAGGCCGCCGCCCGGATCCGGGACGAGGGCTTCGCCCACGTCGTCGTGCTGGGAGCCGAGGCGGAGGTGGCCGCGAAGGCGGCCGCTCTCGACCTGGACGCGTCCGGACTGCGCGTGATCGACCCGGCCCGCTCGACCTACCGCGCCGAATTCGCGCGCGAGTACTTCGAGCTCCGCCGCCACAAGGGGCTGACCGAACCGGAGGCGGCGCGCGCGCTCGAGGATCCGCTCTTCTTCGGGGCGATGCTGGTGCGCCGCGGGCTGGCCGACGGCATGGTCGCCGGCGCGGTCAACTCGACGGGCAACGTGCTGCGGGCCGGCTTCCAGATCGTCGGCATGGCGCCCGGCACGTCGATCGTCTCGAGCTGCTTCGTCATGGTCAAGGAGGGCTGGGAGTTCGGCGACGAGGGCCGACTCGTGTTCGGCGACTGCGCAGTGAACCCGCAGCCCGACCCGGAGCAGCTGGCCGACATCGCCATCGCCAGCGCGGCCACCGCGAAGGCGCTCTGCGGCTTCGAGCCACGCGTGGCCATGCTCAGCTTCAGCACGATGGGCAGCGGCGCCGGCGCGGACGTCGACAAGGTCGTCGCGGCGCTGGAGATCGTGCGCCGCAAGGCGCCCGGGCTGGCCGTCGATGGGCCGCTGCAGGCCGACGCGGCGCTGGTGCCGGACATCGGCGCGCGCAAGGCGCCCGGGAGCGCCGTGGCGGGCAACGCGAACGTGCTCATCTTCCCGGACCTCGACGCCGGCAACATCGGGTACAAGCTGGCGCAGCGTCTGGCCGGCGCCGAGGCCGTGGGCCCGGTGCTGCAGGGCATGGCCCGCGGCGTCAACGACCTGTCGCGCGGCTGCAGCGTCGACGACATCGTCAACGTGGCCGCCATCACCGCCCTGCAGAGCGCCTGAGGTCGCGCCCGCGATGTTCAACGTCCTGGTGATCAACTGCGGCAGCAGCTCGCTGAAGTACCAGCTCATGGAGATGGACGGCGAGGCGCAGCGGGCCAAGGGCCTGATCGAGCGCATCGGGCTGGCCCAGGGCATCCACACCTTCAGTCCGGCCGGCAAACCCGCCGTGACGGAGGAGCTGCCCATCCCCGACCACGCCCGCGCCTGCGAGCTGGTGCTGGCGGCGCTCCTGCACCCGGAGCACGGGGTGCTGGAGTCGCTGACGCAGATCTCGGCGATCGGGCACCGCGTCGTGCACGCGGGCGAGCGCTACTCGGCTTCCGTCGTCATCACCGACGACGTCATCGACGCCCTGCGCGAGTGCGTGCCCCTGGCGCCGCTGCACAACCCCGCCAACATCACGGGCATCGAGGCCGCGCTGAGCGTGCTGCCCGGCGTGCCGCAGGTGAGCGTGTTCGACACCGCCTTCCACCAGACGATGCCGGACATGGCCTACATCTACCCCATCCCCTACCACCTCTACACCGAGCACCGCATCCGGCGCTACGGCTTCCACGGCACGAGCCATCGCTACGTGACCGCGCGGGCGGCGCAGATGCTCGAGCGCGACATCGCCGATCTCAACTTCATCAGCTGCCACCTCGGCAACGGCGCCTCGGTGGCGGCGGTGCGCGGCGGGAAGTCGGTGGACACCTCGATGGGCCTGACCCCGCTCGAGGGCCTGATGATGGGCACGCGCAGCGGCGACATCGACCCCGCGCTGGTCGGGTTCCTCTCGCGCACGCTGGACCTGGACCTCAGCGGCGTGGAGAAGATCCTCAACAAGGAGAGCGGCCTGCTCGGCATCTCGGGCATCAGCAGCGACCTGCGCGACGTCGAGCGCGAGTACGCCAAGGGCAACGACCGGGCGCGGCTGGCGATGGAGACGTACGCCTACCACATCCGCAAGTACATCGGGGCCTACGCGGTGGCGCTCGGGCGCGTGGACGCGATCATCTTCACGGCCGGCGTCGGCGAGCACGCCTCGCTGATCCGCGAATGGGCCTGCAAGGGCCTCGACGCGATCGGCGCCGCGCTGGACCCGTTCAAGAACGCCACCCGCCACGACGAATCGATCATCAGCAAGTCCAGCTCTCGCGTGCGCATCATGATCGTGCCGACGAACGAGGAGCTGATGATCGCGCGGGACACCGCGCAGCTCGTGCGCGGCTGAGATCAGCGCGAACCGCCGGGCGGATCCGCCGGGGGCTCCCGGCGGAACCAGCCCCTGACCTGCATGACGCCCACCGGAATCCCCGACGCATCGATCGCGGAAGCCGCCCAGACGTGCCGCCCCGGCGCCAGCGGCGGCAGCGCGAGCGTCAGGCTCGCCGTCGTCGCTTCGGCGACCAGTTCCCCGCCCAGGAACAGCCCGTAGCGCGCGGCGCCGGGGACTTCCGTCCAGGCGAAGGTCGCCACCGTGTCGGCGGCGGCCAGGCGGACGGGGCTGGGCGGCAGCGCGAGGATCTCGTGCAGCACGGGCAGATCCCCCGCGTCGGCCTCGGCGCCGGCGGACACGGCCACCGCCGGGCCGCCCCCGTACCAGGAGCCGTCACCGACGAGGAAACCCGGGTGCACGCTGTAGCTGCCGCCGGACAACCCGGTGAAGGTGAAGCGGCCGTCAGCGCCGGTGAGCGCGGCCAGGCCCGCGGCGCCGACCGCGCCCTTGGCCCCGAACGGCGCCAGGCCGACGACCACGCCGGCGGCCGGTTCGCCGCCCCGCAGGACGCGGCCACATAGCGCTCCCGTGTCCGCCGCGCCCAACGGCGTCAGGGCGATGACCAGGCCGGTGATCTCGGCCGAGTCGATGCCGCCGGGCGGGTCGTGCACCGCGAACGCCGTGCGATAGCCGACGCGCGCGACGACCAGCGGCAGCACCTGGAAGCCGGTGCCCGTGTCGCCGAACATCGCCACGGGGACGTCGCGCACGGTGAAGCGTCCGTCCGCGCCGGTGACGTCGTCGCTGGGCGAGGCGCCGCCGCCGTAGGCGACCGGCCACGGCGACAGCGAGACGAAGGCCCGTTCGAGCGGCGCCCCCGTGCCGGCATCGACGACGAGGCCGCTGAACACCGGCGGGCCGCCTGGGCTGCGGCGCCGCCCGACGTGGACCGTGTTGACCGTCGCCGGCGCGGCCGCGGGCGCGACGGCGGCCGTCGGCCCGGCGCCGGCGCGCCCGCCCGCGCGCCGCAGACCGCCCCGCCAGTCGGGCTGGTCGAGGACCGCCCAGTCCGCGCCGCCGAAGACGGCCAGGCGCGGCAGCCCGGCGCCGCGGCCGGGGTCGAGCGCGACCGGTCCGGTGTCGGTGCTGACGGCCGGACCCGCCAGCGGCAGGTTGGTCAGCGCGTCCATGAGCACCAGCTTCACGCCGGCCACGGCCAGGCCCGTCGCCTCGTCGCGAACCTCCACCAGAAACGGGTCGGCGGTCCGGTCGCCGCGCGACCCGCAGCCCGCCGCGGCGATCGCGCCGCAGGCCGCCGCGCACAGCGCCCGCGCGATCGCCCGGCCGGGCATCAGGCGCCGACCACGGCCGCTTGGCGCTGGAAGTGGAACGAGCCGCGCATCACCACGGCGCCGCCCGCGGTCAGGTCGACCGCCGCGACCTGGCCCGCCGGGGCGTGCACGGTCAGTTCGGCCAGGTTCGGCCGGCCCAACGAGTGCCCCTGCTCGGTGACCAGCCTCACGTGCTCGGACGCCGGCAGCAGGCCGCGCTCCACGACGTAAGCGCCCACCGCCCCCAGGGCCGTGCCGCTGGCCACGTCCTCGTCCGAGCCGACGCGCGGATGGAAGAAAAAACAGTGGAAATCGGCGGCCTGCCCGTACGTGTCCGGGCAGAACAGCGTCAGGCCGCCCACGCCGCGGCGGTCGATCAGGTCCCCGATCGCGGCGATGGAGGCCACCGAGCCGCGGATCGCCTGGCGGTCGCAGACGGGCACCACCACCTGGTCGAACCCGCAGCTGACGCGCTGCGGCCCGCAGCCGTCCAGGCCGATCATCGCCTCGGGCACGCCGAGGGCGGCCGCCACCTCGGCCGCGGGCACCGGCTCGCCGAATCGCGGGCTCGGCAGGCGCAGCGTGACCAGCGCCT
>VGXH01000074.1 GCA_016873405.1 bacterium | reverse complement strand
GTTTCATCACCGCCCACCCCCAGCCCGATACGGAAACTCCACCCGCTTCCCCCCGCCCTCGATCCACGCCTCGAGGCCGCCGTCGTCCGTCCGCCGATACCCGATCCTCTGCGGGAAATCGTGCGCCGGGTTCTCGAACACGAGCAGCGAGTCCGTCACCGTCACGGCCGGGAACGAGCCGCCCGGCTGCCCCGCCGGGTGCGCCTCGAAGACCAGCCCGTCGCCTGTCTCGCGAAGCACCACCGTCTCGAACCAGGCCAGGCGGCCGGCGCTGACGGTGCGGCTGACCGCCAGCATGGAATCGCCGCGCGGGGGCAGCCAGTGCTCTTCGGTGAGGTCGCCGGCTTCGCCCATCTCCCAGGTGCCGGCCAGCCACGCGGCGCGGGCGATGAGGGGCCACGGCGCGTCGGCCGGTTCGCGCACGAAGACATAGCCGCCGGCGGTGGCGCCCCAGGCCTGCGAGCCGTCGGCCGCGAAGCCGCGGTCCCAGCTCACGATCATGTCGGGGCCCACCGTGACCTCGGAGGTGGCGTACGCCGCCCCGCGCAGGTCGCTGGCGCAGGCCTGGCCCTCGGTGCCGCCGGCGAAGCGGCCGTCCGGCGCGCGACGCAGCACCACCGCGCAGCCTTCGCGCGCGAGCAGCGAGTCGGGCGTCAGTGACGCGAGCGGCTGCCGGTGCCGCCACGCCCCGGCGAAGCGGCGCGGGCCGGGCAGCGCGTAGACCTCGCTGATGAACGCGCCGTCGCCGCCGTCCCGCAGCCGGTACACGCGCTGGCGGTACGGCCGGTCCTGCGCCGCGGCGGTGGCCTGCTCGACGTAGAGCCAGGGCCCGTCGGCGCGGTCGCCCCACATGGGCGCCATGCGCAGGCGGATGTCGAAGTAGTTCGTGTCGGCGGCGGCCTGCGCGGCGCTGGAGAAGTGGCCGGAGAGCCAGCCGGCGAGAGTGGCGACATCGGCCCGGGCAGGAACCGCGGCGGCGGCCAAGGAGGCACAGATCGCAAGCAGGGCCATGAGCGGAGTGATGGGCGCCATCGTCTCTCCTCGCTGGGGGCTGGCGGCGCGTGTGCGCCGGCGCGATTCGAGCGGGACCGGTCTTGGCGGCCCCGGCGGCAGCCGCGCCCGTTGTGGGAGAACCGTGGCGCAAGGCCAATCCCAAGGGCGGGCACACCGGCTGCATCCGTCCCGTCTTGCCTTCCCGATCCGTGCGTCCCGCCCCGTCGTCTGCGTCCAGGCGCGTGGTTGCCGGATCGGCGACGATGGGGCAGCACGCCGCACTCGCCACCGATCGGACCTGCGCCATGCGCCTGCTCGGATTCCTGAACCTCGCCGCTCTGCGCGAGGTGAGCCTGCGCGCCGACCCCGACGACCCCGAGCGCGCCGCCGGCGGGGTCCAACCCGGCCCGCGCGCCGGCCGCCTACAGGCGTCCCGCCAGCATGCCCGCCAGTTCGCGCAGGCACACCTGCCGGCGATAATAGACGCCCTGCACCGTCTTGAGCCCGGACAGCGCCCGTATCTCCTCCATCGGCTTCTCGTCGACGTAGAACGCCCACAGCAGCGCGCGACACCGGGTGCCCAGGCGCGCGATGCCCTCGCGCAGCGTCGCCAGAGCATCGGCCGACAGCAACGATTCGGCCGGACCAGCGCGCGGATCCGGCACGCGATCCTGCGCGTCTTCGAGTGGAACGTGCCGGCGGCGGCGGCGACGGGCCAGCACGCTGCGGCAGCGGTTGCGCGCGACGGTGACGGCAAGAGCGACGATGTCGCCGGTGAATCCTCCGCCATCGCGGATATAGCGATAAGCCACCAGCATCGTGTCCTGCGCGATATCATCCGTCTCGAGATCGTCCGCGCCCAGAAACCCGCGCACCGCCGCGATCACCGGCGAGCGCAGCAGCGCGTGCAACGCCACGTCGGCATCGTGGTCTCCGGCCGCGACACCGGCGATGATGGCGGCGATGGCGGCGGCGTCGCCCGTGTGGCGGCCGGTGGGTTGATTCATCGTGGTCCAGCGGGTAAGATGAGAGCTCGACGGGAAACTCCCGTCGCCGGCGTCCTGGCGGATGATACGGGACGTTGGCTCGGGTGTCCATCTCAACGGCGCACCGGTGGTCGTCGCCAGGTCGGAGCGTGCCGTGGCCGGCCTTCCTCGCCCGGATTCCCTCTCGCTGCCCGTTGCACTGGCGCTGGCGCTGGCGCTTGCGGCCGGCGCGTGCGGCCGCCGAACCACGTCGCCCGCCGGCACCATCGCCGACCCCGCGAACGTGACGACCGCGATCGATCTGACCGGCGTTCCGTGTTCCGACGAGCTGGCCCAACACCTTCGCGCCGGCACTGGAGCCGTTGCTGTCCTCGATACCGCGGGCGAGCGCCGGTTGGCCCTGTTCGACAGCCTGGAGATCGCGATCCAGCGGCCCGCCACGCGGAGCGGGTCTGGCGATCGTCTCTACGCGCTGTGGCGCGCAGAACCTGCCAGTCTGCTTTGGCTCGAGGCCGCCACCCGCTACGAGTACCTACTGCACCGCGGCGAGGAGTTGGCGGCCGACCTGGCGGCGCGGGTGGACAGCGTGCGGACGCCGGCGGCCTATTGGTTCGCGCAGGACTGCCGCGAGTACGGTTACGGCTCGCGTGGCGCCGGCTACCGCCGTGCCGCGGCGCTCTCCGCCGCATTGAGCCGGCTGGACCGGGCGCTGGCCGAGCAGAAGCTCGCGATGGTCGAAGCCGATGGCGGCGCGCCGCTGGTAGCCGTCCAACGGCTACTGGCCTTACTCGCGCCCAGCGAACCGGTGGGCCCGCGGCTGGCGGTCCGCGAGTGGTATCACGTCGCGCGCTACCTGTTGCGCGCCGATCGTCTGGATGACGCCCTGCACGCGGCGGCGGCCGGCGCGCGCCTGGCCGACGCGCTGGGCAGCTCGTCCTGGCGCGGCCGCTATCTCGTGCTCGCGGCTTCGCTCCGTCAGGAGCGCCGCGAATCCGCGGCGGCGCTGGCGCTGCTGCGCCGGGCGTCGGATTATGCACAGGCGCACGATCTCCCCTGGCTGTTTCTGGACGCCACCGACAAGGCGGCCGCGCTGGCCGGAGCGCTCGGCCGGCCCGACCTGGCGCTGGAGTTCGATCGCCGCACCCTCGCGCACAGCCTCGCCATGGCGGACTCACTGAACGTCCCGCGCAACCTGATGAACCTGGCGAATGACATGCGGCTCATCGGCCGGCTCGATTCGTGTCTGGTCTACCAGGAGCGCGCCCGCGTCTGGGTCCAAGCCTACGACGACGCGCGCAACCAGGCCATGCTGCCGTTGCTCGAGGCCGAGTACTACTGCCAGATTGGGAACTACGCCAAGGTGACCGAGCTCCTGACTCGGGCAAGCCAGCGGGCGCCGGGCGCCAGCCTCGCCGCGGACGAGGCGCGCCTGCATATCGGACTCATCCGCCAACAGCTGGAACTGGGTCGCCCCGAACTGGCGTTGCGCTCTGTGGCGCGCCTGCAGCATCTGCGCGCCGCGCTGCACGACGCGACGCCAGACCAGAACCTGGTTGCCGACTACGAAACGGCTACCGCCGAATACCATCTGGGCCAGGGCGAGTACGAAGCCGCCGCCGAAGCCCTGGCCCGCGCGGGTGTCGCGGTCGGGCGGCGGGGGGGCGAGGGCAAGCTCTGGCTTTACCACCTCGTCACCGGCAAGCTGGCCCAGCGGCGCGGCGATCTGACGGCGGCCGCCACCGCCTTCCGCTCCTCGCTGGCCGCTGCCGAGGCCGAGGGGTCCCCGGACCAGCGCGCCTCCAGCCGCTTCCACTTGGGACACTGCCTCCTCGAGCTGGGGCAGTGGCAATCCGCTCGCGATCTGTTCGCCGCGACAGCCGACGACGGCCGCTTCGGGTCGGGTTTCCGCACGCGCCTGTCGACGTTGGTATTTCTTGGGCGTGCACACAACGAGGAGGGGCGCGCCGCGCGCGCCCTGGCGCCGCTGGCGCGCGCCGATTCGCTGATCACGCCGTACACGCCGGCCGACCTGACGGCGCGGCTGCGTTTCGAACAGGCGCGAGCCCTGCGCACGACCGGCGCGGCGGACCGCGGCGCGCGCGCGCTGCGGAGCGCGGCGACGGAGCTGGCGCGCACCGAAGGCGCCCCCACGCGCGAGTTCGCGATCTTCACCGAGCATCTGCGCCGCGACATCGCCCTGGAAGCCGCGGCCGCGCGCGCCGCGGTCGGCGACGACGAGGGCGCTCTTGCGCACGCGCTCGCCTTTCTCGGCGCGGGCGATCCGTTCGCCGCCACCGTCGGGTTCCGACCGCGCGATTGGCTGGCGGCGCAGCCCGCCGGCGCCCGTCTGGTCATCACGCTCGTCGGCGAGACCCGCGCGCACGCCTGGTATGTCGATGCACATCGCACGGAGCGGTACGATCTGCCCGCGCGGCCGGAGTTGCTGCGGCTGGCGGCGCCGGTGCTGGCGGACGCGGCGACGCCGCGCCGCGAACCGGACTTCACGGCCGCGGCGCGCCTCGCCCGCGCGGTGCTGGGCACGGCGCTGGACGGCTGGCCGGCGGACGCGCCGCTCCACGTCCTGGCCGACGACATCCTGCAGGGCCTTCCTTGGGCCGCGCTCATGACGGAGGCCGCCGGTCCGGCGCTGCTCGAACTGGGCCCGGTGGTCGAACTGCAGCTGAGGTCTGCGGCGGCGGATCCCGTCGTTCGCGGCCGCGACGCCGGTACCGGTGGCGGCCTGCTGCTGGCGGCCGGAGTCAACGGCGCGGCCGGCCTGCCCGAAGAACTGGCGCCGCTGCATCACGCCGAGGACGAGGCGCGCGCCGTGGCGGCGGCCTGGCGCGGCGGGCCGGCGCGAGCGTGCCTCGGCGACGAGGCCTCGTGGCCCGGGCTGCGGACAGCCGGCCTCGAGCGCGCCGCGGTCATCCATTTCGCGACGCATGCCGTCGTCAGCGGCGGCGGCGCCGTGTTGCAGCTGGCCGGCGATGCTCCCGGCGACTCCCCCACGCTGCCGATGATCGCGTCCACGCCGCTGCTGGCCGACCTCGTGTTCCTCTCCTGTTGCGATGGCACGCGGCGACGACACGTCGGCGCCGGTTCGGCGGACTTGGCGGGCGCCTTCCTGGCGGCGGGCGCACGGCGCGTGATCGCGTCGTCCATGCGCGTGGACGATCGGACGGCGCGCGATCTGGCGCTGGCGTTCTATGAGGAGTTCGCGCGCGGGACCGATCCGGCTGCCGCCTTGCGGGCTGCGCAGCAGCGCGTGCGCGCGCAAAGCGAACGCACGCGTCATCCGTACTACTGGGCCTTCTTCCGCCTGATCGAATCCGCTCGCTAGCCCGGAGTCAGTTGCCGCCGTGTGGCTGCACCTGGGGCAGCGGCGGCGGCGGCACGTCCAAGCTGTCCGGGTCCACGATACCCTCGCCGCCGGCGCCGTTCTGCATGCCCCAACGCGAGAAATGCGTCGTCGTGAACTGCAGTCCGACCCGCGGATCGCCGCCGGGCGTCGGCACGAGGATCTCGAAATCCGACAGGTAGTAAACCCAATCCCCGTCCTCGTTCTCGCGCCAGAAATAGAACTTCGCGTAGCTCTCGCACGGATTGCGCCAAGGCGGATAACAGAAGGTGACCGTGGCTGGAGTGTTGAACTGCAGGCCGTGCGGCAGCATCTGGTATACGGCGACATGCTGCTGCTTGGGCGGCAGGTCGGGATCGTAGCGGGGCACGAGGATCGCAATCTCCATCAAGGGGTCCGGGTCGACCGGTGGCTCCCTGACGCCCAAGCCGCGCGGTTCGATCGCTCCGGGCGGGATGCTGATCGCGAACTCGAAGGCGTCGGGCCAACTGTCCGGCACGCCTGACACGACGCCGCCCGTGGCGGGGTCGATCCAGCCGGAGATGACATCCCAATCGTCGTGGTCGCTCCGGGCCCAGAGTCTGGCCAACAGCTTCTGCCACTGCCGCTCGGCGGGGCTGGACGGCGTCAGCGCCGGCAGGGCTGACTCGAGGTCGGCCCGCAGCGGCGTCGCCGCTCCGTCGCGGTGGCCCCCACAACCGGGCGCCAACGCCAGGAGCACGATCAGCGGGATGAAGCTGTGCGCGACGCGTCCGCGGATGTTCTGGCTGATGGTGTGGTAGCGCATGGACTGCCTCCGGGTCAGAACGCCCGTTGCGTGCGACGCCGGACCAGACCCGACAGTCCCGCCGCCAGCCCGGCCAAACCGAGCAGGTGGAGGGGCCACGGGGCGGCACGGAGCCGATACGAGATCTGTTTGCCGACGCTGCCGCGCTCGAAGGTCACGCTCAGTCCCTCCGGTGGCGTCAGATCGTCGGGAATGGCGCGCACGATCACCCGGTAGCGTCCGGGGCCGGGCACCGCCTGCGCGTCCGTCGGAACCAGACGGCTGGCGTCGGCGCGGGCCGTCCAGCGGAAGTCGCCGCCAATCCGGTCGAGGGTCACTTCGTAGGCGGTCGCTCCCGGCACCGGTCGCCATTGCAGATGCGGGGTGTCGGCCACGACTTCACCTTCGACCGGCCGCAGGAAACCGCCCACCGGCGCGCCGCTGCGCGTCGTTTCCGGGCGGAGCGCCCCGGGCGGCACCAGAACCGCCAGCGCCAGCGAAGCCGCCAGCGCCACCCAGCCGCCGGTGGCGATCGGCCCCGGACGCCGGGCCGCCGCCGGTGGGCGCGCCGCCCCGAGCGCTTCGGTCAGCAGGCCCTCCGCAAGCACCGCCTGCACGACCCGTTCAAGCCGGCAGGCGTCGCAGACATCGAGGTGCCGATCCAGTCGGGCCGCCAGCGCCGGTTCACACGCGGGCAGGTCGCGCCGCCAGAGCTCGGCGCCGAGCGCGGGTTCCACGCACTCGTAGCGCTCGCGCGCGCTGAGAACATCCCGCTCGGCTGCCAATTCGTTGCTCCTTGGCCTGTTGCCGGCCCCCACTGCCCGCGTTGAAACCCCGCGCGCACCGCCGGCTCCGCCGGCTCCGCCGAGGGAACTCCCCGGCGACCGCTTCTTCAAGACCTCGCCGTCGATTGTGCCACTTTTTGCGAGGCCGCGTCAACCGGGTGCGGGTGAGGCCGAGAACGGCCCCACCCGCGGAATCCCCGACTCACTACCAGCAATCCCAGGCGCAGACCGCCGCACCCCAGGCCACGTCGCACAGGAAGTCCGCCACCTGCACCATGATGTCCACGTTGATGGCCAGCAGACAGCCCTGCAGCGCGGTGATCAACGCCCCGGCTCCGGTGATGGAACCGGCGATGAGACCCGCGACCGCGCCGTCGATGCAGTTGTTGATCATCGTCTTGACGATGCCGGAAACGGTGCCGCCGAGGTCCTGGATGAGTTCATTGGCCGCCTCGCGGATCTTGCCCTCCAGGCAGCGTTTCCAGCAGTCCAAGAAGGACTTGTCGCCGGGGTAGGCGAGCGCATGCGCCTGGGCAGCCATCGCGACGGGATCGACGCGGGCGCTGCGCAGGTCGCCCAGGGCCTGCAGCATGTCCAAGCGGAGCACGATGGACCGCACATAGCCCGCTCCGTCGGCAGCGTCGTCGCCGTCGTGCGCGCCGCCAGCGCGTTCGAGCGCTGCGCGAACACGCGCCAGCGATTCGCGGGCGTGCGCTTCGCGGCCGGCGCGGAGAGCTCTCTCGGCGAGCGCCAGGTCGGCGGCGATCTCGTCGGTCAGCACCCCGTGCGTGGCCAACGACTCGTGCAGAGGGCCGAGCAGCTCAACCGGCAGGTAACCGGCCTCGGTGGGCAGCGCGCACTGCGGCGCCGGATCGAGGGCGATGTCGTCGACCGGAATCGCCAGCTCGTCACCGCCCCCGTCGCGCGCCAGCGATCCCGCGTCGCCCAGTTCGAGCAGCTTGGTTTCCGGCTCGCGCAAGCCGGGCGCGGATCCGTCCGGGTGTGTGGCGACATCGTGGCTGCGTCCACACCCCC
>VGXH01000073.1 GCA_016873405.1 bacterium | reverse complement strand
CCCCCCAGGGGATAGGAAAGGGCGGCGCAGACGATGATCAGCTGCCAGCCCCAGAAGTTGGCCCAGCTGAGCTTGTCGCAGGCCATGCGCGTCTTGAGCAGCCGCTGCGTGGAGTAGTAGATGCCGGCGAACATGCCGTTGCCGACGAACGCGAAGATCGCGGCGTTCGTGTGCAGAGGCCGCAGGCGCCCGAAGCTCAGCCATTCCAGCCCGAAGTTGGCCTGCCAGAACGAGAGCTGCGCCGCGACGATCACCCCCAGCAGGAACGCGACGACGCCCCACACGACCGTGATGGTCGAGAAGGCGCGCACGATCGCGTCATCGTAGACGACCGTCTTCATCTGCGTGTTCGTGGCGTCCATAGGGAGCACCTTCCTCCTTAACTTCGCGTGCGGCGGGCTCTCCGTCCGGGGTACACCCTCACCTCGCGCGCCTTGCCGTCGTCGGCCCGGCGCCCGCGACCCCGTGCGCATTTGATCCCAGTCAGTCCAATTTGTCATCCCCAATTAAGGGGTCAACTTCTTTCGTCTTCTGATCCTGTTTCGGCGTCTCGTCGTCCGCGAGCGGCAGGATCGACAACCGCTCGCCGTGGTCGAAATCCCCTTGGTGCAGACGATTGAAAAAGAAAATGAGTCCCGCTATCACTAAAGCCAGACTGAAGAAGACGAGGATGATGATCACTTCCATGCCGGCCCCCTGGTCACGCGCAGCGCCGTGAGCGCGACCACGGCGACGGAACTGGCCGGCATGAAGACGGCGGCGGCCACCGGCGTGACCAGTCCCGCGGCGCATCCGGCCACGGCCACGATGTTGTAGACGACGGCGATGATCAGGTTGTCGCGCACGACGCGCCGCAGCCGCCGCGCCTCCCACAGCGAGCGGCCGATCGCGGCGATGCCGTCGCCCAGGAAGAAGAAGTCCGCCTTGCCGGGCAGGACAGGGCGGTCGACCGCGGGCGTGGCCGCGCACCAGGCCGCCGCGAAGCTGGGCGAGTCGTTCAGTCCGTCGCCCACCATCAGCGTGTCGCGGCGGTCCAGCGCGCGCACGCGCGCGGCCTTGGCCTCGGGGTCCAGGTCGCCCTCGGCGCGGTCGGGCGGCAGGCCCAGCGCGCGCGCGGCGCGGTCGACCTTGGCCTGCGCGTCGCCGCTGAGCAGGTGCAGCTCGTAGCCGGCGCGGCGCAGGGCGTCGATCTGTTCGGGGGCGTCGGGCTTGAATTCCTCGGCCGGAGCCAGGCGCGCCAGCTCGCGGCCGTCCAGCGTGAACACGGTGACGCCCGCCGTCGCGAAGGCGTCGTCATGAACCGCCGCGCCCGCGGCGAACGCCGGGCGCCCCAGCCGCCAGCGGCCGTCGCCGAGCGCCAGTTCGAGGCCCTGGCCGGGCGTCTCCCGCAGGTCCTCGGCCTGCTCGCCGGTGAAGGCGGGCTCGTCGTCGCGGGCGGGGCCCAGCGCCGCGGCCAGGCACGCGCTGACCGGGTGGTTGCTGCGGGCGGTCATGTGGCGGAGCACGGCGCGCGCGCGCGGCTCCAGCGCCGCCAGCGCCGCGTGCCCGGCGTCGTCCAGCACCAGGCGCCCCATCGTCAGCGTGCCCGTCTTGTCCAGCAGCACGCGGCGCACGGCCAGCGCCTTTTCCAGGAACGACGGCTTGCGCACGAAGACGCCGGCGCGGCGCAGGCGATGGTGCGTCAGCTCCTCCGCCAGCGGCGTGGCCAAGCCCAGCGCGCAGGGACACGTCACCACCAGGATGGCGACCGTCACCTCGACGGCGCGGCCCAGGTCGCGCCCGGCCCACAGCGCGAAGCCGCCGGCCGCCGCCACCAGCACGGCCGCCACGTACCAGCCGGCGATGCGGTGCCACCACTGCGGGCGGAACTGCTCGTCCGCGATCGAGGTCGTGCGCAGCAGGTCGTTCAGGCGGCTGTCGGCAAAGCCCTCCGCCGCGGCCACGGCGAAGCCCTGCGCGCCGGCGTTGAAGGCGCCGGCGGGGATCGACTCGCCGGGCGCGAAGGCGACCTGGCCGGACTCGCCCGTGATCCAGTCCAACGCCGCGGTGGCCGGCCGCCGCAGCAGCAGCCCGCGCACCGGCAGGAGGTCGCCCGGCGCGATCCACAGCTCGTCGCCCAGCGCGATGTCGGCGGCGCCGGCGGTCTCCAGCCGGCCGGCGCGCACGCGCTTGACCACCAGGTTCTCGGCGCCGCTGGATTCCAGCAGCGAGTTGCGGTTGCGCTCGAGGATGTGCTCCTGCGCCCAGCGACCGACCAGCATCAGCGCGATGAACGCGCACAGGCTGTCGAAGTAGGTCGCCGTCATGCCGCCGGTGGCCCAGGTCCAGACCGAGCCCGCGTAGGCCAGCGTCATGCCCAGCGCGATCGGCACGTCCAGGTGCAGCACGCCCCGCCGCAGCCCGGCCAGCGCCCCGCGATAGAAGACGCCGCCGCCGGCCAGCAGCGAGATCGTCGACATGCCGAAGCTGAGCCAGCCGAAGAACGCGTAGAGCAGGCCCTCTTCCAGGCCCAGGTACACGCTGACGCTGAACATCATCACGTTCATGGCCATGGCGATGGCGATCGCCATGCGCATGATCAGCGCGCGCGAATGCCGCTGCGCGCCCTTGCGCGCCGGACCCAGGCGGTAGCCGAAGCGCTCCAGTTCGCGCAGGAAGTCCAGCAATTCGCCGCGCCCGGTGTCCCACACCAGTTCGACCTTGCCGAGGGCCGGATTCAAGCGGATCTGCACGCCCGCGGCCTGACGACGGAACAGCTCCTCGATGAGCCACACGCAGGCGGCGCAGTGCACGCCCTGGATATCCAGGTCCAGGCGCAGAACCGGGTCGCCGGGCGCCTCGCTGCGGCGCTGCTCGATGATGTGGTCCAGCCAGGCGAAACCATCCGGGCGCAGCGTGGCGGCCGGGGCCAGGGTGGCGGGCTTCAGGTCGTAGAAACGCTCCAGCTCGGCCGCGTGGATCAGTTCCCAGACGCCGGCGCAGCCCCGGCAGCAGAAGGGGCCGTCCTGCGGGCGCCAGTGCCGGCCCAGCGCGTTGCCGCAGTGCAGGCAGCGGCCGGCCTGCGCGGCGCGCCGCCAGTCCTCCGACCAGGCGGCGGGCAGGACGTGGGTCTCGGTGGTCATGGTCGCTGCAAGAGGCTCCGGTCCCTAAAAACCACTATCGCGCAAGGAGTTGCGCAGTCAGGAGCGGAAGAGTCCGGTCCATGATAGACCGCGCCCGCGGCGGGGTCAACTGCGCGCGAGCGCAGCGCACCGGTCGCGGTTGCCCATCCTGGCCGGCGCGCATGGCACGGCAGCCCGAGCCGGCGGGAGCGCCGCCGTCAGGGAAGGCAAGCGCCGGCATCTGCGGACACAATCCCGACGGCACGGCTCAGAACAGGGGCACGAAGCCCCAGCGGATCTCCCGCACCAGGCCCAGGAGCTTGCCGGCCCGCAGCAGGAACTGGACGCCCATGAACACCACGAGCACCGCCGCGCCCAGGTTGAACCGCCGCTGCAGGGCGGGGGCCAGGCGGCCGGCGCCCAGCCCGACGGCCACCAGCACCGGCACGGTGCCGGCGCCGAACATCGCCATCGTGCCCATGCCGTGGATCGGCGACGGCGCCGTCAGCGTCGCGGCGGCCATCGCGTACACCGGGCCGCAGGGCAGGAAGCCGTTGGCCACGCCCAGGAAGTAGCGGCCCGCCGGCGAGGACGTGCCGGCCAGGGCCAGGAAGCGCGCGGCGATCGCCTGGCCGAGGCGGTGGCTGTTCAGGTAGCGGCCCGTCGGCAGCCAGCCGCCCAGGCCCAGGCCCATCAGGACCATCAACGCGCCCGCGACGCCGAAGACGACGGCGCGCAGCGTGGGCGAGGGGCCGCCCGAACGCGTGGCCGTCATCAGCAGGCTGAAGACCAGGCCGATCACCACGTAGGAGTTGAGGCGGCCCAGATGGTAGAGCAGCAGGCCGGGCACAAGGCGCGACAGGCGCCCTTCGGCGCGGCCGTGCGCCAGCGACACCGTGCTCAGCAGGGGGCCGCACATGCCCAGGCAGTGGCCGAGGCTGGTCGTCACACCGATGCCGAGCGCCGCCCACAGCGTGAGCGTGGCGGCGTGCGCTTCGGCGACGGGACCACAGCAGTCCATGCGATGCCTCCGGGAAGACCGCCATCGGCCGCAGGCGGGTCTCCAGGCGCCGACAATAGCCGCTGCCCGGCCCCTGGGCAACCCCGCCGGCCGGCACATCGCGCCGCCGGCCCCGGGGAGATCCGCCGATGCCGGCCGGGCGTTTCCGGCCGCCTTGACGCTGGTCCGCCCAGCAGCCTATGCTCGCGGGCGCAACCTCGGTCCCGCCGGCTGGCCGGCGCTCCCCGAAAGGACACCGTGGCCTCCTCCGCTTCCCGCGCCGCCGCCGCGCGCGACCCGGCCCGCGCGCCGTTTCCCTGGCGCCAGGCCGCGCTCGTGCTGGGAGTGGCACTTGTCGTGCGCGCCGTGTACTGGATCACCGCCTCGGGTTCGCCCTTCATGCAGACGCCGGTCGTCGACGCCTCCTTCTTCGATCTGTGGGCCCGGGCGCTGGTCGACGGCCGCGAGTTCCAGGCGCAGGCGTTCTTCAAGCCGCCGCTGGCCGCGTACGTGCTGGCCCTGCTCTATCGGTTGGGCCTGGACATGCAGGGCGTGCTGGTGCTGCAACTCCTGCTGGGCGCGGCGACGACGGTCGTCTCGTTCGCGATCGCGCGCCTCGCGTTCGGTCCGAAGGTCGCGCTGGCGGGCGCGCTCGCGGGCGCGGCGCTGCCGATCCTGCCCTTTTTCGAGGCGCAGATGGTGGCCGAGGCCTGGACGACGGCGCTGGCGCAGGCGGCGCTGCTGCTGTTCCTGCTGGGGACGCGCGCGGGCGAGCGCCGCGCCGACACGAAGCTGGCCGCGGCCGGGCTGCTGCTGGGCACGGCCGCGCTGGGGCGACCGAACCTGTTGATCGTGCTGCCGATTCTGGCGGCGTGGCTCGCCTGGCGGCGCCGCGCCGGCACGGGCGCGGGCGGCGGCGCCCGCGCGGTCGGAGCCGTCGCCTGGTGGCGCCCGCTGCTGCCGCTGGCGATCGCGTGCTGCGCGGCGATCGCTCCGACGACTCTGCGCAACCTGCGCCACGGCGAGTTCGTGCCGATCAGCGCGAACTTCGGCGTCAACCTGCTGACCGGCAATTCCGACGAGGCCGACGGTCTGTCGGCGATCCCGGTCGGCGTGCGCTGGGACGGTCTGCAGCTTGCCGCCCGGCAGCGCGGGGCGCTCAAGCCGGGCGAGTTCTCCGACCTGATGACGCGCGACGCGTTGGCCTGGATGGCCGCCAACCCGGGGCGGACGCTCGAGTTGCTGGGCCGCAAGGTCCTGCTGCTGCTCAACGCGCGCGAGGGACGCAACAACATCAATCCGCGCTGGCTGGCCGAGCAGGAGGGCGTCTTCATGCTGGCCCGCTGGTGGCCCGGCACGTGGCTGCTGCTGCCGCTGGCGGTGGCGGGCCTGCTGCTGGCGCCGCGAAGCCCTCAGGCTCGGCTGCTGGCCTGGCTGGTGGTGGTGCAGGCGGCGGCGATCCTGCCGTTCTTCGTGGCGGCGCGTTTCCGCGCGCCGCTGCTGCCGCTGGCGGCGCCGTTCGCCGCGGCGTTCGTGGCCGCGCTGTGGACCTGGCGTCGCCACGACCGGCGTCGCCTTGCGGCGGGACTGGGCCTCGCGCTGGCGCTGCTCGTGGTGGCGAACGTCGATTGGCTGGGGCTGGGGCAGGCGCGCTGGCTGGCGCAGGACCGTTTCAACCTCGGCATCATCCACACGCGCGCCTACGGTGGCCGCGAACCCGACCAGGACCGCGCCGCCGACTTCTTCCGCCAGGCCTTGCGCGATGATCCCGACGACATCGACGTGCATGAACGCTACGCCGCGCTGCTGCTGATCCAGGCCAGGGCGGACGTCGACCGCGCCGATGCGCTGCGGAAGGCCGGTCGGCTGGTCGAGGCGCGACAGGCCGGCTCCCGCGCGGCGCCGCGGCTGGAGGAAGCGGCGCGCCACCACCTCCGCGCGCTCGAGCTCTATCCGCGCTCGCACCGCTCGGCGCAGAACCTGGGACTGTGCCGGCTGTGGCAGGGCGAGCTGGAGCTGCAGCGCGTCGCCGCGCCGCCGACGCCCGCCGATGAGCCGGCGGCCCTGGCCGCGCTCGAGGCCTATGCGCTTTCCCTCGGCGCGCTGCGGACCGCCGCGCGGATCGACCCGCAATGGGGCGAGCCGCGCCAGGCGCACCACGACGTGCTGCGCCGCATCGAGGCGGTGCCGGCCGTGACGCCCGCGGTGGAGCGCCGCCGGACCGCGCTCATGGGTTCGCCGGCGCGTTGATCGGCCCGCCCCCGCCGCCGGGTCCTCCAGAAGCGGATCGGCCCCTCATCGAGGGGCCGATCCAACGGCTTGCCGGTGGGGGATTGGAGGGAGATACCGACAGGCCGCGTTCCGGTTCCTGGCATCGTGTCGAGGTTGCGTAACAGGATAGATGCTCCGGGATGGAAACGCAATGATTTCTTGCGGTCTTCTTTCTGTTTTTTTGGGCGTCGTGTGCGATTGGAGAGTCGATCGTCAGGTGAGCCCGCCGGGCGAACGCGCCGCGGGCCCCATAAGACGCCATGTTCCTGGGGGTTGTCCGCGGAGCGGCGACTTCTCCCGGCGACGGGGCTGTCGTCCGCCGCAGACATGGCTATCTTGGCGCCGCCCGGACGCCGGTGAGACCACAGGCGGGGAGCCGGGTCCGGCGTTCCGGACGCCCGCCACCGAAAGCGATGCCGATGCCCGCCAGCCGCCACCGCCGCCTGCTCACCGTCCAGCCCCGCGGCTTCTGCGCCGGCGTCGAGCGCGCCATCGAAGTCGTCGACCGCCTGCTCGAACTGCACGGCGCGCCGCTCTATGTGCGGCGCGAGATCGTGCACAACCGGGCCGTGGTCGAGGAATTTCGCGCGCGCGGCGTCGTCTTCGTCGAAGAGCTGGACGAGGTGCCCGACGGCGCCACCGTCGTCTTCAGCGCGCACGGCATCGCCCCGACCGTGCGCCGGGACGCCGAACGCCGCGGCCTGCGCGCCGTGGACGCCACCTGCCCGCTCGTGACCAAGGTTCACCAGGAGGTGCTTCGCCATGTCGCCGAAGGGCGCCACCTGATCCTCATCGGCCACGCCGGACACGACGAGGTGCTGGGCACGATGGGCGAAGCGCCCGGCCACATCACGCTGGTCACCGGCACCGCCGATGTCGCCGCGCTGCCTTTCGCGGCGAGCACGCCGCTGGCCCTCGCCACGCAGACCACCTTGAGCGTGGACGAGACGCGCGAGATCGCCGACGCGCTGCGCGCGCGTTTCCCGCTGCTGGTCGAGCCCGCCAAGAGCGACATCTGCTACGCGACCCAAAACCGCCAGGACGCGGTCAAGGCCCTGGTCGGCCGCGGCATCGGGCACCTGCTGGTGGTGGGCTCGACCAACAGCAGCAACAGCCGCCGGCTGTGCGAGGTGGCCGAGAACCTGGGGGTGTCCGCCTCGCTGATCGACGGGCCGGGCGACCTGGATCCGGCCGCGCTGGCCGGGATCGAGGTGGTGGGCCTGACCGCCGGCGCCTCGGCCCCTGAGCACCTGGTGCGGGCGGTGGTCCGCGACCTGGAGGCTGCCGGCTGGCGCGAGGAGGCGGTCACGGCGCTGCAGGAGAGCGTGCGTTTCCAACTGCCGTCCGAACTGCAGGACCCGCGCCGCGGTTGAGCGCGGCCGCGCGGCGCCGCCGCCGGGCGCGGAGGCGCCGCCCCCGCGACCCCGGCGGTCCCGGCGGTCCGGTTTACGAATCGATTGTCGCGTTGTATATTCAATTCCGCAGCCAATGGACGGGCCCGCTCCACGGACACCGCGGCTGCGGGACGCGCCTTTCGGCGCGGCGGCGGAAGGCGACCGAAAGCAACA
>VGXH01000072.1 GCA_016873405.1 bacterium | reverse complement strand
CGCGTGGTGTGGCGGAACTACATGAACGGTCGTCGGGAGAAGGCGCGGGGCAGTCCGTCGCCGGCGCAGAGTCGGGGGATGCGCTCGGATCGTCTGAAGATCAACGAATTGCTGGAGCGACGGTTGTTCCCGAGCCTGATCCCGCTGCCGCAGCGGTGGAACGATTACTACTGGCGGCGGGTGCTGACGCGGGCGCTGCCGCGGCAGCGCAGCCACGACCTGAAGTACGCGGTCTGAGCGGGCTCGCTAGAGAACCGGCCGCACCCTCGCAGGACGCGGCCGGACACAATCTCGACGGCACAACCGTTGACTTGCTTGGGCGGGACCCCTAGGTTTGGCCGCGCGAACGGATTCGGCGCGCCCGGCCGCCCCGCCGGCGCGGCTACCCCGCGGAGGAAGCCCGTGCCCGGACAACGCCGCATCGTCATCGCCCTCGGCGGCAACGCCATCATTCCCGTCGGCCAGGAGGGCACCTGGGAGCAGCAGTCGGCCATCACGCGGCGCACGATGGAACTGGTCGCGCAGCTGGCGGCTGACGGCCACCAGGTGGTGATGACGCACGGGAACGGCCCGGTGGTCGGCAACATCGTGCTGCGCTGCGACGCCGGCATGGCGGTGCACGGCATCCCGCCGATGCCGATGTTCGTCTGCGGCGCCGACAGCCAGGGCGGTCTCGGCTTCATGCTGCAGCAGGCGCTGCAGAACGCGCTGCGGCGGCGCGGCCTGTCCCAGCCGGTGGCGGCGGTGGTGACGCAGGTGCGCGTGGACGCCGAGGACCCGGCTCTGGCCAGGCCGACCAAGCCGATCGGCCCCTTCTACACCGAGGAGGAGGCCGAGCGCCTGCGCCTGGAGAACGGCTGGGCGGTGGTCAAGGACGCGGGCCGCGGCTGGCGGCGCGTCGTGGCCAGCCCCCGGCCGGTCGAGGTCGTCGAGTGGGAGGCCATCCGCACGCTCGTGCAGAGCGGCGTGCTGACGATCGCGGTCGGCGGCGGCGGCGTGCCCGTGGTGCGGCGCGCGGACGGCGACCTCGAGGGTGTCGATGCCGTCATCGACAAGGATCGCGCCAGCGATCTGCTCGGCCGCCTCATCGGCGCCGACACGCTGGCGATCATCACGCAGGTCGACAAGGTGTGCGCGCGGTACGGCAAGCCCGACCAGGAGGAACTGGACGTGCTGCCGGCGGAACGCGCGGCCCGCCTGCTCGCGGCGGGCGAGTTCCCGGCCGGCAGCATGGGCCCGAAGATCGAGGCCGCGCTGTCGTTCCTGGCCGGCGGCGGGCGTGAGGTGGTCATCACCTCGCCGGAACTCCTGCTCGAGGCGCTCGCCGGCCGCGGCGGCACGCGGATCGTGCCCTGAGGCCGGCGCCAAGGAGGCCGTTGACATGCCCGGTTCCGTCCTGGTGATCGGCGGCGGCGGCCGCGAGCACGCCATCGTCCGGCAGCTCGCGGGCTCGTCCCTGCGCCCGGAAATCCACGTCGCGCCGGGCAATCCCGGCACCGCGGCCCTGGCCCGCAACGTCGCGATCGACGTCGCGGACGCGGCTGCGCTGGTCCGCTACTGCCAGGACGAGGGCATCGACCTGGTGATCGTCGGGCCGGAGGAGCCGCTCATCGCCGGGCTGGCCGACCACCTGCGCCACGGCGGCATCGCCGTGTTCGGACCCGGCGCGATGGGCGCCCGGCTGGAGGGGGACAAGGAGTTCGCCAAGGAGGTGCTGCAGGCGGCCGGCGTGCCCACGCCGCGTTACCACGCCTTCAGCACGACGGAAGCCGCGCTGTCGCACCTCGACACGATGGACCTGCCGGTGGTGGTCAAGGCCTGCGGCGCCGCGCAGGGCAAGGGCGTGGCGGTGTGCGCGACGCGCGAGGAGGCGGAGGCTTTCGTGCGCGAGTGCCTGGACGCGCAGCGCTTCGGCGCCTCGGGCCTGCGCATCCTGCTGGAGGAGTGCATTCGCGGACCCGAGCTCTCGGTGCTCGTCGTCACCGACGGGCAGGACCATTGCCTGCTGGCGCCGAGCCGCGACCACAAGCGCATCGGCGAGGGCGACACCGGCCCCAACACCGGCGGCATGGGCGCGTTCGCGCCGGTCGCGCTGCCGGCGCCCCTGCAGGCGGAGATCGACGCGCGCGTGGTGCTGCCGGTGCTGGCCGAACTGCGTCGCCGCGACATCCCCTATCGCGGCGTCCTCTACGCCGGCCTGATGCTGACGGCGACCGGACCGCAGGTGCTGGAATTCAACTGCCGCTTCGGCGATCCGGAGACGCAGGTCGTGCTGCCGCTGCTGCGCGGGGACCTCTACGAGCTGTGCGCGGCGACGGCGGCCGGCGAACTCGGCGCCTACCTCGAGCACTTTCCGGCCGGCGAGGACGATCCGGCGGACTGGACCGGCGCCGGGCTGTCCGAATGGCGCCGTCACTGCGTGGTCGTCGTGGGGGCGGCCGACGGCTACCCCGGGCGGAGCCTCAGCGGCCGCGCCATCGAGCTGCCGCCCGACCGCGACGAGGCCTGGATCATCCATGCCGGCACGCGCGAGGTCGACGGCGCGCTGAGGTCGGCCGGCGGGCGCGTGGTGGGAGCGGTCGCAGTGGCCGATGACATCGAGCGCGCGCGCAGCCGGGCGTACGACCTGCTGGGCGGCGTGCATTTCGAGGGGCTGACGTACCGGCGCGACATCGCCGCGCGAAGGGACTGACATGGCCGCTTTGTGGAACGCGAGCGATCCGGCGCCCCAGGTGCTCGTGCTGCTGGGCAGCGAGAGCGACCTGCCGGTGGTCGAGAAGATGCCCGCGCTGCTGGAGCGCTTCGGCCTGACGCACGGCATCGCCGTGGCCTCGGCGCACCGGCAGCCCGAGCGTTTGCGCCAGTTGCTGCGCGCGGCCGAGAGCGGGGGGACGCTGGTCTTCGTCGCGGCGGCCGGCATGGCCGCGCACCTGCCGGGCGTGGTGGCCTCGCTCACCGGCCGGCCGGTCATCGGCGTGCCGGTGGCGTCCGGGCCGCTGGCCGGCATCGACGCGCTGCTGTCGATCGTGCAGATGCCGCCGGGCGTGCCGGTGGCCACGGTCGCGATCGGCAGCGCCGGGGCGCGCAACGCCGCCTGCCTGGCGGCGCGCATCATCGGGGTCGCCGACGCGCGCGTGGCCGAAGCGGTCGAGGACTTCCGGCGCGAACTGGCGGCCGGCGGCCGTTGAGCGCGCCGCGCCTGGAGACCGCGGCCGCCGCCGAGGCGCTGCGCGGCGGCGCGGTGCTGCTGCTCGCGACCGACACCGTCTGCGGCCTGCACGCGCGCGCCGACTTCCCGGCGGCGCTGGCGCGGATCGCCGAGCTGAAGGGCCGGCCGGCCGGCCAGCCACTGCTGGTGCTGGCGGCGTCGTTCGAACAGGCCCGCGCGCTGTGCCGGGAACTGACCGCGGCCCAGGCCGCGCTCTGCGCCCGGTGCTGGCCCGGACCGTTCACCTTCCTGCTGCCGGCGCGCGCCGGGCTCGATCCGGCGGTCACCGACCCGCGGCGCGGGACCGTGGCCGTCCGCGTGCCGGCGCGCGAGGACCTGCGCCGGCTGCTCGAACTGGCCGCCGGTCCGTTGGCTTCCACCAGCGCCAACCGCAGCGGCGAACCGCCGCTCGTGCAGCTGCCGGCCGCCGTCGCGGCCTTCGGCGACGACGTGGCGGGCTGGTGGGAGGGCTCCGAAGGCGCCGGCGCGGGCGGCGGCACGCCGAGCGCGCTGGTCGATCTGACCGGCGCGGCGCCGCGCGTCCTGAGGCCCGGTCCGCTGCCGCTGCCCGCGCCGCCGGGATGACCGTCGCGTCTTGACGCTCGGCGCGGCGACCTCTACCTTTCAAAGCCCGCGGCGCGGGCGCGAAAGGCCGGTCATGCCGGGGCGGATCGTCTTCGTGTGCACGGGCAACTCCTGCCGCAGCCCGTTGGCCGAGGTCCTGGCCCGTGCCCGGTACGCCGACCTGCCCCTGATCTTCGCCTCCGCCGGCACCGACGCGGTGACCGGACAGCCGGCCGCCGCCGGCGCCTGCGCGGTGGCGGCCGAACGCGGCCTGGACCTCGCGGGCCACCGCGCCGCCCGGCTGGATGCCGCGGCGCTGGCCGGTGCCGCGTGGGCAATCGGGATGACGCGCACCCACGTCGCCGTGCTGCGCGCGCGGCTGAGCGTGGCTTGGCCGGGCAGCGTGGGTCTGCTGGGTGTGCCCGGGCGCGACTGGCGACCGCCCGCGGCTGCGCCGGGTTGCGGTGCGGCGGGCGGGGGCGACGGCCCGGATCCCTGGCGGCTGCCGGTCGAGAGCTACCGCGAGGTGGCGGACCTGATCGACCGGCACCTGGCCGCCTGGCATGATGCGTTTTGTGAGGCTGGCGCCGGAAGGGACCGAGGGGAATGAAGATCGCCATCGGCTCGGACCACCGTGGGGCGGCCCACCGGGCGTTGCTGGCCGAGCGGCTGGCGGCGGCCGGGCACCCGGTCGAGGACTGCGGCGGCGCGCCCGGCGCGCCTGTCGACTACCCGGTGCCGGCCCTGGCCGTGGCCGAGAGGGTGGCCGACGGCCGGGCCGACCTGGGCGTCCTGGTCTGCGGCTCGGGGATCGGGGTTTCGATCGCCGCCAACAAGGTGCGCGGCGCGCGCGCGGCGCTGTGCTTCACGGCGGCGCAGGCGGACGGGACGCGCCGCCACAACGATGCCAACGTGCTGTGCCTGAGCGGCGACGCCCTGACTCCGGCCGAGGCCTGGCCCGTCGTGGAGGCCTTCCTGGCGGGGCGATTCGAGGGCGGCCGCCACGCCGGGCGCGTGCAGATGATCACCGGCTACGAGAACCGTCCGCGGGCAGGGGAGTGACGCGATGTACGACGTGGTGCGCAAGGTGGATCCGCAGGTGGCGGACGTCCTGGTGGCGGAACTCGCGCGGCAACGTGACCAGTTGGAGATGATCGCCAGCGAGAACTTCACCAGCCCGGCGGTGATGGCCGCCATGGGTTCGACGCTGACCAACAAGTACGCCGAGGGCTATCCCGGCAAGCGCTACTACGGCGGCTGCGCCAACGTCGATGTGGTCGAGTCGCTGGCGCGCGACCGCGCCTGCGCCCTGTTCGGCGCCGACCGCGCCAACGTGCAGCCGCACAGCGGCTCGACGGCGAACCTGACGGCGTACCTGGCCTTCCTCAAGCCGGGCGACAAGCTGCTGGGCCTGTCCCTGTCGCACGGCGGCCACCTGACGCACGGCCACCCCGTGAACTTCTCCGGCCTGCTGTTCCAGGCCGTGCACTACGAGGTGGACCAGCAGACCGAGACGATCGACTACGATCGCCTGCGCGAGCAGGCGAAGCGCGAACGGCCGCGCCTGCTGGTCGGCGGCGCCAGCGCCTACCCGCGCTTCTGGGACTTCGCCGCGCTGCGCAGCATCGCCGACGAGGTCGGCGCCGTCCTGCTGTTCGACATGGCGCACGTCGCGGGCCTGGTCGCCGGCGGCGTGCACCCCAGTCCGCTGCCGCACTGCGACGTGGTGACGTCGACGACGCACAAGACGCTGCGCGGCCCGCGCGGCGGCCTGATCCTCTGCCGGCAGGAGCACTTCGCGGCGATCAACAAGCTGAACTTCCCGGGCATCCAGGGCGGTCCGCTGATGCACGTCATCGCCGCCAAGGCCGTCTGCTTCCACGAGGCCATGCAGGACGGCTTCCAGGATTACGCGCGACGCATGGTCGCCAACGCGAAGGCGCTGGGCGACGCGCTGGCCGCGCGCGGCTTCCGGCTGGTCAGCGGCGGCACCGACAACCACCTGCTGCTGGTCAACGTGACGAACAAGGGCCTGACCGGCAAGGAACTGGAAGAACTGCTCGAGCGGGTGGGCATCACCGCCAACAAGAACACGGTGCCGTTCGACCAGCAGAGCCCGTTCGTGACCAGCGGCGTGCGGCTGGGCACCCCGGCGCTGACGACGCGCGGGATGGGGCCGGACCAGATGGACGAGATCGCGGCGATCATGGACGAAGCCGTGCGGTCGCGCGGCGACGAGGCGGCGCTGGCCCGGCTGCGCGGCCGCAGCGGCGATCTGTGCCGCGCGTTCCCGCTCTACCCCGGCCTGGTCTGAGCGAGGAAGCCCTCCGATGAAGTGCCCGCGCTGCGCCAGCGAGGAGGACAAGGTGATCGACAGCCGCGCCGTCCGCGAGGGCCGCGGCGTCCGGCGTCGGCGCGAGTGCACGGCCTGCGGCGAGCGTTATACCACCTACGAGGCGGTCGAGACGCGTCCCATGCTCGTCGTCAAGCGCAGCGGCGAGCGCGTGGCGTACAACCGGTCGAAGGTCATCGTGGGCGTCACCAAAGCCTGCGAGAAGCGGCCGGTCTCCCTGGAGGAGATCGAGATCATCGTCGACCGGGTCGAACACGACCTGGCCGTCGCCGGGCGCCGCGAGGTGCCCAGCGAGGTCATCGGCAGTTGCGTCCTGGAGCACCTGCGCCCGGTCGACGAGGTGGCGTACGTCCGGTTCGCCTCGGTCTACCGCAGCTTCCAGAGCGTGGACGAGTTCTTCGCGCTCCTGAGCGCCATGCGCGAGACGCCGGGGCGGCCGTGAGCGGCGGGCGCGCGGACGAATCGGAGGCGGCCGGCGGCGCGCGCGACCAGGTCGGCGGATGCGCGGGCGACCTGCCGCCGGGCCCGCGCGATCAGATCGGACTGGGGGACGGGGCCGGGAGCGCGGCCCCGTCGCCGCCCGCGGCCGCCTCGGCCGCGCCGCCGCCGCCGACCGGCGCGCCGCCGACCGTGGCCGCCGACGGCCGCATGGGCCTGCTGGACCATCTGGCGGAATTGCGCACGGTGCTGGTCCAGTGCCTGCTGGCGGCGCTGGCGGCGGCGATCCTGTGCTGGAGCTGGTCGGGCGACCTGGTCGAGCTGCTCATCCGCCCCGTGCGCGAGCACGGCGTCTACTTCACGGCGCCCAACGACGCGTTCATGGCGCGGCTGCGCGTGGCCTTCATCAGCGGGCTGTTCGTCGTGGCCCCGTTCGTGCTGTTCCGGCTGTACGGATTCGTGCTGCCGGGCCTGCACCGCAAGGAGCGGCGCCTGGTGACGCCGGTCCTGGTGTGGACGGTGCTGCTGTTCTACGCCGGGATCGCGTTCGCCTTCCTCGTGGTGGCGCCGAACGTCGTGCGCTTCCTGATGGGCTTCGGCACCGAGACGCTGCAGCCGCTGATCGGGATCAGCCAGTACCTCGGATTCGTGTTCCGGCTGTGCCTCGGCTTCGGGCTCGTGTTCGAACTGCCGATGCTCGTGATCGTGCTGAGCCTGGCGGGCATCGTCGACCCGCGCTTGCTGCTGCGGACCTGGCGCTATGCCGTCATCATCATCGCGATCGTCGCCGCCGTGTTCACGCCGCCGGACGTCATCAGCCAGATGATGATGATGGGGCCGATGCTGGTGCTCTACCTGGGCTCGTCGCTGGTGGCGCTGGTCCTGGTGGGGCGGCGCCGGCGCGCCCGGGAGCGCGCGGCGGCTGCCGAAGAGGATTGACACGGTCCCGGATTCGGGAATACTCCAGTCGTCCCCGCCCTCGCGGGCGCGGGGACGCAGCCGAGAGCAGGAAGGCATGGGACTGGTCGATCGCGAACGCATCAAGCTGGCCACGCTCCAGATCAAGATCGCGCCGGCGCTGGCGGCGGTCGATCGCGAGTTCCGGCGGCTGACGACCGGGGACAGCCCGCTGACCCGCGACATCTGCTCGCATGTCCTGCAGGGCAAGAGCAAGAAGTTCCGGCCGACGCTCCTGCTCCTGGCGGCGCAGGACGACGATGGCTTCTCGCCGGAAGCCATCACGGCGGCGGCGAGCGTGGAACTCGTTCACACCGCCACGTTGGTCCACGACGACTTCATCGACGAGGCGGTGACGCGCCGCGGACTGGCCGCGGTCAACGTGAAATACGGCCCGAGCGCGGCGCTGATCATGGGCGACTACCTCTACTCGACGGCCCTGCACAATCTCTGCGCGGCCGGGCTGCACCACGCGGTGGAGCTGCTGGCCCGCA
>VGXH01000071.1 GCA_016873405.1 bacterium | reverse complement strand
GATGGCGGACATCCTGCTGGCCGGCGAGGACGCCACGTTCGGCCAGCCCGAGATCCGCCTGGGCTTCTTCGCGCCGGTCGGCGTCGTCGTCCTGCCGCAGCTGGTGGGCCGGGCGCGCGCGCTGGAAATCACCGCCGGCGGGCGCTCCTACACCGCGGCCGAGATGGCGGCGATGGGCCTGGTCGCGCGCGTGGTCCCGGCGGCCGGCCTGGACGAGGCGCTGGAAGCCGTGCTGAAGGACCTGCGCCGCGCCAGCCCGCTGGTCATGCGCCTGAACACGCGCACGTTGAAGCAGGTCAGCGGCGCCGACTTCGCGGCGCGTCTGGCCGTCGCCGAACAGGCGTTCCTGGACGAACTGATGGCCAGCGAGGACCCCGTCGAGGGCATCGAGGCCTTCTACGCCAAGCGCCGGCCGGAATGGAAGAACCGATGAGGATCGTCGTCGTCGGCGCCGGGGCCCTCGGCGGGCTGGTCGGCGCGCAACTGACCGCCGCCGGGCACGACGTGACCTTCGTCGAGATCAACGAGGCCCGCTCGCGCCTGCTGAACGAGCAGGGCCTGTACCTCTCCGAGGGCACCAAGGGCGAGACCTGCATCCGGATCCGCGTGGCGGCCGATGTCGCCGATCTGCCGGTGGCCGACCTGGTCTTCGTGTCGGTCAAGAGCTACCAGACCGCCGAGGCGATGAGGGCCGTGTTGCCGGTCGTCGGCCCCGAGACCTTCATCCTCTCGATGCAGAACGGCATCGGCAACACGCAGGTGATGTCGGAGTACGTGGCGCCGCGGCAGATCCTCAGCGGCATCACCTACCACAGCATCCAGCACACCGGGCCCAACCGCCTGCGCTACCGGCCGGGCATCAAGCCCATCCAGATCGCGCCCTGCGACGGGGTGGTCACCCCCGCGCTGGAGACGGTCGGCCAGGTGTTCCGCGACGCCGGCCTGGACACGAACATCGCCGAGCAGATCGACGACGTGATCTGGCAGAAGCTCCTGCACAACGCCGTGGTGAACCCCGTCTCGGCGCTGACGGGCCTGACCTGCCGCGAGTTGCTGGACGATCCCGACCTGCAGTCGTTCATGCGCGATCTCTGCCTGGAGATCATCGCCGTGATGAAGGCGCGCGGCGTGCCCATCGTGAACGAGGAAGACCCGTACGCGCCGGTGGTCAATTCGCAGAAGGCCCTTGGCAAGAACCGACCCTCGATGTGGCAGGACCTTGCCCGGGCCTGCCGCACGGAGGTCGACGCCATCAACGGCGCCGTCGTGCGCGAGGCCGAGCGGCTGGGCCTGGACGCCCCGCACAACCGCGGGCTGGCCTGCTTCATCCACTCGCGCGAGCGGCAGTCGTTCCTGCGCAAGCAGGAGGTTGCCGCCCGGCTGCGTGAGGCGGCGGCGGCCGGGCCCGCTCCGACCGCGCTCGACGGCGTGGCGGTGAAGGTCCGCCGCCCCGTGCGTCCGGTGCGCCCGGCTCCGGGCGGCGGCATGCCCGCCAGCCGTTTGCCCCTGCAGTCGGCGCCCAAGCTGCGCGAGCTGCTCAGCGGCTACTACCGCGACCTGCAGGCCGCCCACGACGACCCGGCGCGGCGCGTGGCCTGGTGCTCGGGTTCGGGACCGGCTGAGATCCTGCGCGCCAGAAACCTGGCGGTCTATTTCCCGGAGAACCACGCGGCGCTGATCGGCGCCAGCCGGCAATCGCAGCGCTATATCCCGCGGGCGCTGCAGGAGGGATTCTCGCAGTTCGCCAGTTCGGCCATGGCCAGCGACATCGGCGCCATGCTGGCCGGAGACAGCCCGCTGGTGACGGTGCACGGAATCGCGGGGCCGCCGCCGCCGGACGTGGTCGCCTACAGCACCAACTACGGCCATGAACTGATCCGCTGGTTCGAGTACTACGGCCGCCACTTCGGCGTGCCCTGCCTGGGCCTGCACCCGCCGGCCTCGCTCGACGAGGTGGGCCAGATCGAGGTCACCGCCGCCGGCCAGCAGATCCTGCGCCTGGTCGAGCAGCTGGAGTTGTCCATCGGGCGCAAGCTTGATCTCGACCGCCTGGGCGAGGTCATCAAGCTGGCCAACCGCTGCACCCGCCTGTGGGGCGAGATCCAGGATCTCTGCCGCACCGTGCCGGCGCCGATGACGTTCTTCGATACGCTGGTGCACATGGCCCCGGCCATCGTCATGCGCGGCACGCCGCAGGCCGTCGAGTACTACGAACTGCTCAAGGCCGAGATCGAGGATCGCGTGGCCCAGCGCGTGGCGGCCGTGCCCGGCGAGCGCTTCCGCTTCTACTGGGAGGGCCCGCCCATCTGGCCCGCGCTGCGCCCCTTGTCCGAGCTGTTCCAGGGCCACCGCGTGGCCGTGGTGGCCTCGACCTACTGCCGGCTGGCGGCGCTCGACGGCATGGACCCCCGCAACCCGATCGCCAGCATGGCGCGGGTCTACACCGGCATCTTCCACAACCGCTCGGACGCCTGGAAGGAGGACGCGCTCGTGCGCGCCTTCGAGGACTACGGTGTCGACGGCGTGGTCTATCACGAGGGCCGCACGACGCCCAGCGAGAGCAACGTGCGTTACGGGCTGGAGGTGCGCCTGCGCCGACGCACCGGCCTGCAGGCGCTGGTCATCGAGGGCGACACGCACGACCAGCGGCTCTTCTCGCTGAACCAGATCATGCAGAAGCTGCGCGACTTCATCGAGATGCAGGAGCTCTCCAACGCGCCGGGGCGCGCCACCTGAGGCACCGGGAGGGATCATGAACCAGGGCCGTCCCTGCAGCGCGGGCATCGATGTCGGCACCGAGTGCGTGAAGGCCGTCATCATCGACAGCCAGGGCACCCTGCTCGGCAACACGGTGGTGCCGCGGCGCGGGTACTTCCAGGATCGCGTCAGCGAGGCCTTCGCCGCGGTGCTGGACGACGCGCAGGTCACCGAGGACCAGCTCGAGGGCATCTGCGCCACCGGCTTCGGCGAGAACTGCGTGCCGATGGCCACCTGCGCGCTGGGCGAGACCGCTTGCCACGCCCTGGGCGCCTGGCACCACCACCGGGGCGAGATGACGGTCATCGACATCGGCGGCCGTGACCCCAAGGCCATCCAGGTGACTGCCGACGGCCGACCCCTGGCCATCCACACCCTGCGGCGCTGTGCGGCCGGCATCGGCACCTTCCTGATCTTCGCCGCGCGGCACCTGGACGTGCACCCCAGCCGCCTGCAGGAAATGGCGGCCGGCGCCTCCGAAGCCGCCGACATCGGCAGCTACTGCTCGACGTTCTCGGGGCAGGACATCCTGGAGCGGCTGCGCGACGGTACCCCGCGCGAGGAAGTCGCCCTCGGCTGCATCCAGTCCATCGCCGAGCGCGTGGTCGAGATCGGCCGGTTCGAGGGCACCGTCCGCATCACCGGCGGCGTGGCCGAGTACTTCCCCGGGGTGCTAATGGCGATCGCCCAGCGCCTCGACGTCCAGATCGCGGCCGTGCCGCAGCCCATCCTGGCCGGCGCCCTGGGCGCCGCGCTGTGGGTCTTCGACGACCGCCGCGCCTTCGCCCGCAGCCAAGGAGCAGAACGATGAGCACGACGAGCGTGATCCGCTGGGTGATGACCGCGCCGGGCGAGCCTTGCGCCCGCACGGAGGAGCCGCTGGCCGCCCCGGCCGCGGGCGAGGCCGTGGTCCAGGTGGCCGGCTGCGGCGTCTGCCACACCGACATCTCCTTCCTGCACCAGGGCGTGCCCACGCGCGCGGCGCCGCCGCTGGCGCTCGGGCACGAGATCAGCGGCCACGTCGCGGCCGTGGGCGCCGGGGTCGACGCCGCCCTGGTCGGCCGCCCGGTCGTCGTGCCCGCGGTGCTGCCCTGCGGCGAGTGCGCGCTCTGCAGGGCCGGCCACCGCCGCATCTGCCAGGCCCAGGTCATGCCCGGCAATGACCGCCATGGCGGGTTCGCCTCGCACGTGGCGGTGCCCGCGCGCTGGCTGTGCCCGGTGCCCGAGAGCGTCCTGGCTCGCCACGAACTGTGGGAACTGGCGGTGGTCGCCGATGCGGTCACCACGCCCTTCCAGGCCGTGCGCAGCGCCGAACTGCAGGCGGGCGACCTGGCGGTGTTCATCGGCGCCGGCGGCATCGGCGTGCATGGAGTGCAGATCGCGGCGGCCGCCGGCGCGAAGGTGATCGCCTTGGACATCGACGACGCCAAGCTGGCGGTGGCCGCCGCCCACGGCGCCGCCGGCACGGTCAACGTGACGGGGCAGGACCTCAAGGCCGTGCGTGGCAAGGTGAACGAGGAGGCCAAGCGCCTGGGCGCCCCGCGCGCCTGCTGGCGGATCTTCGAGACCTCGGGCACCAAGGCCGGCCAGGAGACCGCTTTCGCGCTGCTGAACCACGGCGCGCACCTGTCGGTCGTGGGCTTCACGCTGGCCAAGCTGGAGCTGCGCCTGAGCAACCTGATGGCCTTCGACGCCACCGCGCGCGGCAACTGGGGCTGCGACCCGGCGCTCTATCCCGAGGTGCTCGACTGGCTGGGCGCCGGGCGCATCCAGGTGTCGCCCTTCGTGGAGAAGCACCCGCTGGCCGACATCAACGCGGTGCTCGATGCGGCGCACCACGGGAAGCTGGCGAAGCGGGCGGTGCTGGTTCCGTAGGCCGCCGGTCAACCACCGCCACCACGGCGAAGGTGACGATGCTGGCCAGCCACGTCGCGTAGACGGGGTGCGGCAGCCGGCCATGCCACGCCGGCGGCCCGATCATCCACACCGCCAGCACCGCCATCGTCACCGCCAGCGTCCAAGCCGCCGACCCGCGCCGGCACCACCCGGGCCGCAGCATCGTCATCAGCACGACCAGCGTGTAGGCGCTGCTCAGCGCGAGCGCGCCGGTCAGCAGCTGGAGGATGCCGCGCACCGACAGCGCCAGCGCGAACGTGACCACGCTCAGGGCCACCACGATCCACCGGCACAGCGCCTTCTCGCGCTCGGGCTGCAGCCCCGGCGCCAGGAACCGCCGCACCAGGTCCTGGCTGACCAGCGTGGCCGACCCCAGCAGCATGGCCGAGGCCGTGCTCACGTCGGCGGCCCACAGCCCAGCCAGCACCAGCCCCGCCGCCAGCGGGCTCAGGTCCAGCACCACCTTCGGCAGCGCCTGCGCCGGCACGATGCCCGGGTACTTCGCGGCCGCGGCCAGGCCCAGCACCGCGCTGAGGAATCCCACCGGCGCGATCACCAGCGCGCCCCACAGGTAGCCGCGGCCGGCCGTGCGCGCATCCTTTGCGGCGAAGCCCACCTGGATCACCGACTGCGTCGAGTGCGTCATCGTCACCATCACGATGAACCAGGCCAGCACGACGTCCGTCGGCACGCCGTCCAGCGCGAAGCCCGGGTGCCCGGCCGGCAGCGCGTGCGCCAGCGCGGCCGGCCCGCCGAGGCGACCGACGGTCAGCCCGACGCCCAGCAGGATGCCCACGTAGATGACCAGCACGTTGACGATGTTGGTGATGCCGGCGGCCCAGAAGCCGCCGACCAGCGTGATCGCCACGAAGACCGCCGCCGTGACGGCCATGCCCGACTGGAGGGTGAACAGGCCCGGCATCAGCGCGGTGAGGATGGCGCCGCCGGCCACGTACTGCAGCGAGGTGACCACCAGCTGGATGACCAGCTGTCCGCCGACGCCCAGCACGCGGCCGCCGGTGCCGTAGTGGCGCTCGAGCAGCTCGGGCAGCGTCGTGATCTCCCAGCGCCGGTAGCGCGGCGCCGCGTACAGGCCCAGCACCGCGGCGCCGACGGCCCAGGCCGCGTTGTACCAGCCGGCGCCCAGGCCCCGGGTGTAGGCCTGCTCCGCCACGCCGATCGTCGAGGCGCCGCCGACGGCCAGCCCCGCCAGCAGCGCGGCGACCACGGGCGTCGGCATGCCGCGCCCGGCCAGGAGGTACCCGGCCGCCCCGCCGACCCCGCGCTCGCTCAGCTTCTGCGACCACCAGGTGGCCACGAACAGCAGCACGAGGTAGCCGGTCACGACCAGCAGCGCCCCCAGGTGCGGGAACTCCGGGTGGGCCACTCCGCTACCGCACCCGCAGCCGCGCGTCGACCGCCGCCGGCGCCGTGCCCGCCGGGTAGGCGAACACCGGGTTGAGGTCCATCTCGGCGATCTCGGGGAAGTCGACCGCCAGCCGCGACACGCGCACCAGCAGGTCTTCGACCGCCGGCAGGTCCACCCCCGGCTGCCCGCGCACGCCGGCCAGCACCGGGAAGGCGCGCAGCAGGCGCACCTGCTCGGCCGCCTCGGCGCGGCTGAGCGGCGCCACCGCCGGCACGACGTCCTTCAGCACCTCGACGAAGATCCCGCCCAGGCCGAACGCGACCAGCGAACCCAGCCCCGCGGCCGCCTTCGTGCCGACCAGCAACTCGGTCCCGCGCGGCTTCTGCTCCATCAGCAGGCAGCGCACGCCGGCGCCGAACTTCCGCTCCATGTCCAGGTAGGCCGCCTGCAGCTGCGCGGCATCGCCGATGCCCAGCACGACGCCGCCCGCGTCCGACTTGTGGACCACCTGCGGGCTGTCGATCTTCAGCACGCAGGGGAAGCCGGTCACCTCGGCCGCGCCGGGCAGGCCCCGCGCCGAGCCGAAGCCCGCCATCCGCGGCGCCGGCACGCCGTAGGCGCTCAGCACGGCGAACGCGTCCTCCTGCGTCAGGTAGGCGTCCCGGCCGCGGTAGCGGGCGATGATGCCTTCGGCAAGGCCCCGCTTCACCGTCAGTTCGGGCGGCGCCTCGCGCGGCCGGTCGCGCAGCGCGCTGTAGCGCGCCATCGCCGCCAGCGCGCGCACGCCGTCCTCGGCGAACTCGAACACCGGCAGGTCCGAGGCGCGCAGCTTGTCGATCAGGCCGTAGTATTCGCTGTACGTCTCGACCACAACGACCACGGGCTTGGTCGATTCGCCGGCCGCCTCCTTGATGCGCGCGGCGATCGCCGCCGTGTCGGTGAACGGCGCCGTCACGAAGAACACCATCACCATGTCGGTGCCCGGCTCGGCCAGCAGCGTGCTGATCGCCTCGTAGTAGTGGTCCTGGTTGCCGGTGGCGACCACGTCCACGGGGTTGCCCAGGCTGGCCTCGGCCAACTGGGTCGCCTGCAGACGCGCCCGGCCCGCCTCCGACCACTGGGCCAGCACGAGCCCCTGCGCGATCGCCTCGTCCACCGCCTGGATGCCCGGCCCGCCGGTGTTGGTGATGATACCGACGCGCGCCCCCGGCGGCGGCGCCTGCGTGGACAGGGCGATGGCTGCCTTGATCATCTGGTGCGTGTCGCCGAACGGCACGACGCCCGCCTTGCGGTACATCGCCTCGGCCATCGCCGCCTGGTCGACCAGCGCGCCGGTGTGCGACGAGACGGCCTGCGAGCCCTCGGCGGTGCGGCCGGCCTTGATCGCCAGGATGGGCTTGTGCGGGGTGATCGCGGCGGCCGCCTCCAGGAACGCCCGCGGGTCCTTGAAGCTCTCGGTCTGCATCATGATCACGCGCGTGCCGGGGTCCTGCCCGTAGTAGGCCAGGATCTCCGGCATCGTCAGGTCGCACTCGTTCCCGTACGAGCAGTACATGCGGTGGCCCAGGCCCACGTTGTGCAGGTGCAGCTTGAGCATCTCGCCCATGCCGCCGCCCTGGGCGATGATCGAGATGTTCCCCGGCGCCTGCGGCACGAACGTGAAGTTGGCGTACACCGACACCTCGGGATCCGCGTTCTGGATGCCCTGGCTGTTGGGCCCGAAGACGCGGATGCCGTGACGATGGGCGGTCTCGACCATGCGGGCCTGCAGCGCCTCGCCCTCGGGCCCGACCTCCTTGAAGCCGGCCGAGTGGACGATGGCGAACTTCACGCCCTTCTGCCCGCACTCCTCCAGCACGCCCGGCACCAGGGTGTTCTTGATGGAGATGTTGACCAGGTCGATGGTATCTGAGGGCACGTCCAGGATGGAGCGGTAGGCCTGCATGCTGCGGATGCAGCCGCCCTTGGGGTTGACCGGGAAGACCGGCCCCCTGAACCCGTAGCGCACCAGGTTGCGCACGACGATGTGGCCGATGGAGTAGGGATTTTT
>VGXH01000070.1 GCA_016873405.1 bacterium | reverse complement strand
CCGGGCGCGGGGGCGCGGGGCGGTCGCCGGCAGGGGCCCGGCGAGTTCCACCGGCCACGTTCCCGGGGAGCGACGATGAACGCAACCATTTCCCGCAGCCTGACGGCGGCCGGGTGCCTGGCGGTGCTCCTGACGACGGCCTGCCGGCCGGCGGCGCCGGAGGCTCCCATGACGAGCATCCCGACGGTGACCGAGGCTCAGTGGCAAGCGGCCGCGGCGCGGCGCGTGATCTTCGCCCACCAGTCGGTCGGACGCGATCTCCTGGACGGGTTGCGCTCGCTCGACGGCGGTTCGCGCCTGGCGATCGCGGAGACGCGCGCGCCCGGCCCCGGGCCGGGCCTCTTCCACTTCCCCGTCGGCCGCAACGGCGACCCCTTCGGAAAGGTCGGCGATTTCGCGGCCGCCGTCGATGCCGCCGCTCCCGTCGACATCGCGCTGGTCAAGCTGTGCTACGTCGACCTGCCCGCCGCGATCGACCCCTTGGCCGTCGCGCGCGCGTACGGGGACACGCTCGACGCCCTGGCGGCGCGGCACCCGACGACGACGTTCGTCGCGGTCACCATGCCGCTGACCACGGTGCAGGAGGGGCGGCGCGCCTTCGTCAAGAAGCTGCTCGGCCGCGCGCCGACCGGGCTGGCCGAGAACGCGCGCCGGCAGGCCTTCAACGATGTCCTGCGCAGCCGCAGCCGACCCGACCGTCCGCTGTTCGACCTGGCCGCCGTCGAGGCGGCGGGCCGCACGGCCCGGCACCACGGGCGCGAGATCCAGTACCTGGATCCGGCGTTGACCAGCGACGGCGCTCACCTGAACGACGAGGGGGCGCGGCGTGCCGCCGCGGCGCTCGTGGCGTTCCTGGCCGGCCTGGAAGTCGCGCCGGCGACTCCCTGAGCGCGGCGCCGGCGCGGCCGTGTCCGGCCCGGCGGCGGCGCGGGGCGGGCAAAAGCCCGGCGTCACGCTCGTCCACCCCGTCCCGCCCCGGCCCCTGGCGCGGACCGGGTCGACCTCCTACCGATACCCGAACAGCACCGCCCAGATGATCAGCACCACGAGCCCCAGGCCGATCGTCAGCGCCACGAAGCCGAACGTCTTGAGCGCCTTGACGAAGCCCTCCGGCAGCGGGTCGACCATGTGCTCCTCGAGCCGGCCCTCGCGCACGAGTTGCTCGTACTCGCGCGGGCGGTCCTCCCTGAACTCCTCCAGCGTCATGCGGCCGGTGAAGATCACGGGGTCCATCGGGAACCGGTCCGGACGGAAGTGCGTGTTGAAGAAGTGGATCGTGAAGATGAAGCCGGTGGCCAGCAGCGCCTCGTCCGAGTGGATGATCTGCGCCACGTTGATGAACCAGCCCGGCAGCACCCGCGTGAACAGCTCGGGGAACCACAGGACCAGGCCGCTGAAGCCGATCATCGCCACGCCCCAGAACACGGCGAAGTAGTCGAACTTCTCCCAGTACGTCCAGCGGCCGTACTCCGGGCGCGCGCCGCGGCCGAGGAACCACTTCAGCGTGCCGACGAACTCCTGGCCGTCGCGCCGGTTCGGGAACATGCCTTCCGGCCCGAACACGAACTCGCGCCAGCTCTTGCCCGACTGCTTCCGCCGGCAGTGCAGGTCGTAGACGTGCCGCGTGAAGTAGAAGAACGTCAGGATCGCGCCCAGGCGGTGCAGGGTGCCGGCCGACTGGAAGCCGCCCAGGGCCTTGGCCAGGGTCTGCGCCCAGGGCAGGTATGAGAACTTCAGCGTCATGCCGGTGACGGCCAGCGTCAGGAAGCTGACGATGACCAGGATGTGCAGCATGCGGTTGAGGCGGTTGAAGCGCCGGAACTGCTTCTGCCCGGCGGCCTGCTTCCGCAGTTGGCGGCTGTGCCGCAGCGCCTGGAAGCTGCGCGGCAGCCAGAGCAGCGTGTGGATGCCGAAAACGGTGAAGGTGCCCACCAGCAGCGTGGTCATGAAGAGCCACGTGTAGTGGATGACGGGGTACTTCGTCTTGTCGTGGTGCGTGGCGTGCGTCAGGTAGCCGGCGAACTGGCGGTGCGCGCCGGGATGACACGTGGCGCAGGTCGCCACGATGTTGTCCCGCGAGAGCATCGAACCCGGATGATCGGGCTTCTGGATGTTGTGCTGGCCGTGGCAGTCGGCGCAACTGGCGGTCTCGGTGTAGCCCAGCGCGAAGACCTTGCCGTGGTAGGTCTCGAAGTAGCTCTCGGTGACGTGCTCGTGGCAGGTGCCGCACTGGTCCACGATCCGCAGGCGGAAACCCTCCGCGTCCGTCCGCGCGATCCGGTGCGAGGAGTGGCAGTCGTTGCACATGGGCAGCCGGTGCCCGTCCTTCGCCTCGCCCGTGAAGTGGATGCTCTGGCGGAACTCGCGGTCGATGCCCTCGTGGCACTGGCCGCAGGTCACGTCGACCTTCGAGCGGTGGACCGAGGAGGCGGGATCGGCGCTGGGCATGATCGCGTGCGCGGTGTGGCAATCGACGCAGGTGGCGGTCACGACCAGGCCGCTCTTCTGAAGGGCGCGCCCGTGCGTGCTCTCCTTGTAGTTGGCCACCATGCTCTTCTCGGTGCCCTGGTAGCGCTCGTCGGCGACGCCGCCCTCGTCGTGGCACTTGCCGCACATGTCCGGGATGTTGCGCACGAAGGTCGGCGAGTCCGGGTTCGTCTTCTTCAGGATGTCGTGCCGCCCGTGGCAGACCAGGCAGTCCGGAACGTCCCGATCCCCCTGGGCGCCCAGCTTGCCGTGTATGCTGGCCTTGTAGGTCTCGACGACCTCCGCGTGGCAGATCGAGCAGTCGACGCGGTCGGGCACGGTGTCGCAGGGCCGCGCGTGGCTCGGCGTGGCGCCGGTGTGGCACTGGATGCACGCCGTCTTCGCGTGCGCCGAGCCGGCCAGTCGGCCGTGGGCGACGTACAGCGACCGGCCGGCGTTCGCCGGCGTCGTGCCGGTCAGGTCCTGCCGGCCGTGGCACCGCAGGCACTCGCTGTCGGCCATGCCCTCGTCGTAGAAGACGCGGCGGATCTCATGGGGCTCGTGGCACTCGACGCAGGCGGGGACCTTGGTCGGCTCCTTCTCCCAGAGCCGGCCCTCGACGACCTTCTCGTGCACCTTGGCGATCATGCCGTGGCACGTCTGGCACATGCCCGCGATGTTGTCGCGGTGGATGCTGCTCTTGGGATCCTTGTGGTTGCGGACGTTGTGCGCGGTGTGGCAGTCCGAGCACACCGCCGAGTTCGTCAGCCCCCGCTTGTAGAGTCCCTCGCCGTGGATCGAGAACGAGTAGTGCACGAGGATGCTGTCCTGCGACACCTCCGCGTACTCGCGGATGGCGTCGCCCTCCTTGTGACAGCGCCCGCACATGATCGGGATGTTGAAGCGATTGACCTTCGAGGCGGGATCTGCGGGCGGCATGATGTCGTGCGCGCCGTGGCACGTCCAGCAGCGCGGAGCGATCGGCACGCCCTGCCTGACGCCCACGCCATGCAGGCTGCCGGCGTACTCGGCCGCCACGTCGTCGTGGCAGGTGCCGCAGTCGACGTCCGGCAGTTCGTCCGCGTGCGGCCAGTCCTCCACCCCCGCCAGCGACTGGTGGCAGTCCACGCAGCCGATGCCCTCGCGCCCGTGCACCGAGCGGTCGTAGACCCCGAGATCCAGATAGAGGGACTTGACCCGGCCGCCCTCGTTCCTGGTCAGGCTGCGGTCGTCGTGGCACATCTGGCAGGTGTCCGCGTCCTGGGCCCGGCCGGTGGCCGGGACCAGGCACAGAGCGAGCGCGGCGACGGCGACCGCCGTCGCCAGCTTGGCCCGGGACCCGCTCTGCGCGTGGCGCGGTCCGTGCGGAAGACTCATGGGCGTACGCTCCGTCCGGATAAGTCGGCTCGGCACAACGACCCAAATCATCCACGGGCGGGGGTGGATATCAAGCGGCAATCGCCGTCTTGAAAACGACTTACGTGATCTTTTTTCTCGGGAATGGGCGCCACCGGCGGCGCGGCGCCGGCCCGCCGCGCCCAAGGCGCCAATCATCAATGAGTTTCGAAACCCATCCACTGGCGGGGCGGCGGTTCGGCGCCCGGGCCGCCCGCCGCGTCGACGGCCGGCGGCGCGCTCAGCGCCCCCGCGCGCCGCGGTGCCCCGCCCCGCCGGCGGGGGCAGGGGTCGCTCCCGGCGGGCGGCCAAGCGCCGGCGCCGCGAACGCCGCCACCTCCGGCGGCGAGAGCGGCCGCAGCCCGCCGGGCGCCAGGTCGCCGAGGCTCACGCCGCCCAGGCGCTCGCGGCGGACCATCAGCACCTTGTGCCGCAGGGTGGCGAGCATCCGGCGCATCTGCCGCGCCTGCCCCCCGCGCAGGGTGAGGCTCAGCATCGTGCGGTCGCGCTCGCGCGAGAGCACCTTGACCGCCACCGGCCGGAACGTGCCGAGGCCCGGCAGCACGATCCCCGCGTCGATCACCGTCAGCTGGAGGTCGCTGACCTCCCCTTCGACCTGCACCTTGTATTCGTGCTCGCAGCCGGCGGCTCCCGTGACGCGGGTGATCCAGGCGCCGTCATTGGAGATCAGGAGCAGCCCCGAGGTGCGCGCGTCCAGGCGCCCGGCCGTGCGCAAGCCGATCACCTCGTCCGGCAGGAAGTCCTCCACCAGGCGACGACCAGGTCCGTCCTCCTGGCGGCAGACCACGCGCAGGGGCTTGTGGAACGCGTAGTAGACGCGCTCGACCTTGATCAGCGGCGCGTCGTCCAGGAACACGGCGGCGTCCGCGGCGATCATGCGCCGGGGGTCGGTCACGACGTCGGCGCCGACGCGCACGCGGCCGGCGCTGACGGCCGCGTCGGCCCAGCGCCGCGTGCCGTAGCCCGCCTTCATGAGGGCGCGCGACAGCCCCATCGGACGATCCGGCCGCCATGGCTGGCGGGCGGGAGCGCCGCGGGATGCCCGGGGGGGCGACTTGTCCGGCGACTTGTCCGCTGTCCTGTCCGCTGTCTTGTCCGCTGTCTTGTCCGCGGTCTTGTCCGCGGTCTTGTCAGGCGACTTGGCCATCGAGGCAATCTCCGCTTCCGCCCGCCCCGGGCAGGCGCTCCCGCTCGAGCAGGGCCACCGCGCGCACCGGCGACGCCTCGGCCCCGGCCAGGGGCAACGGCAGCGCCACGAGCAGGAAACCGCGCGGTGGCAGGCGATCGAGGTGGGCCAGGTTCTCCAGGTTCACCATGCCGGCCGCGGCGAACAGGTCGTGCGCGCGGCGGCCGGTCCGGTCGTCGATGCTCGGGGTGTCCAGCCCCACTCCCTTGAGCCCGGCGGCCGCCAATTCGGCCGCCAGCGGCGCCGAGAGCCAGGGCCAGTCCGCATAGTACGCGGGTTGTCCCCAGTGGCGCGCCCAGCCCGTGTCGAACAGGACGAAGTCGACGCCCGCCAGGTCCACGCCGTCCAGCGCGTCCGCGCCCAGAGGGCCCGGCGCCACGGCGGCGCCCGCGGTCCGCGGCGGGCGCACGACCATCGCCGCTCCGCAGAAACGCTCCGGCGTCAGCCCGTCCACGCCCGGGGCGCCCGCCAGGAAATGACCGGGAGCGTCCACGTGCGTGCCGACATGGCAGCCCAGCTCGAGACGGCTCGACCGCAAGCCCCCGTCGCCGTGATCGCGCAGCCGGACGATGCGCAGCGCCTGCGCGTCGCCCGGCCACTGCGGCATGCCGGTGACGATCGGATGGCTCAGGTCGACCAGGCTCAGGTTGGTCAGGCTCAGGTTGGCCAGGCTCAGGTTGGCCAGGCTCAGGTCCAACTGGCCCGGCCCCGTACGGCGGTGGTCGTTCCCTTTGGCTGCGTTCTGATCCATGAGCTCCTCCGCCGGCGGGCGCCCCGCGGCGCGCGCACGGTCAGGCCGACGGGAACGTCTCCACCGTCACGCCGCGACGCAGGTCGACGACCTCGAACGGGGAATCGTAGATCAGGCGCTCCGCTTCGTCCAGACGCGCTTCCGCCTGTTCGGCGTCGCCCGTCACGGCCGCCACGGCCAGGTGCGCGCGCTGCAGCCGGTCGGCCGGCCCGACGCGCGCGACGGCAAAGTCGCGGTTGCGGAGGCGTTGCGCCAGCGCGCGAAGCGGCGCGCGCAGATCCTTCAGCGAGCGCGCCTTCGGCAGCACCAGATCCGCCACGAGCACCCCGGTGTAGATGCGGACATCGTCCACGGGCGGCCTCCCCGGCAGGCGCGGACGCGATCCCGGCCGACGGCGGCGCCCCGCCCGGGCCGCGATCCGCCGCGTCAGCGCACCATGGTCAGCTTCCGGGCGTGCTCCCGTCCGGCGGCGGTCACGACGGCCAGGTACGTCCCCGCCGGAGCGGGCCGGCCGTCCTCGGCGCGGCCGTCCCAGTGGAAGCGGTGGCTGCCCGGCCCGAGGTGCCCGCTGAAGAGGCGACGGAAGCGGCGCCCGCGGGCATCGAAGATCTCGACGGCCGCGGGTGCGCCGGCCGTCATCGCGCAGTCCAGCCAGGCCCCGCCGTTGCACGGATTCGGCTCGATGGACACGACGCGTCCCCGCAGCGGCGGTGGCGGACCGGGGATGGTGTCGATGACCGCGGTCCAGCTCCTCGGCTGGCCGGCCCGCGCCGGGTTGCCGACGATCAGGGCGACGGAGGCCAGCCGGTCGGCGGCGGTGCGCAGCACGAGGCTGGCGTCGTTGGCCTCGTCCAGCCCGACGGTCTCCAGCGTCGACCGCCCGTCGACGTCGCACACGTGGAGCGCCAGCGAAAGCGGGCCGCCGTCGTCGTCCCCGTCGAACCTCAGGCTCAGCAGGCTCTGTCCCAGGGCGGCGAACCCTGCCAGTTCGACCGGCGCCGCCGCCAGGCGCGCGACCTCGCCGCCGACCTGCGCCGGATAGCTCCCGACGCGCGCGAAGACCTCGCCCGCCGGGTAATCGGCGGCGTCGGGATAGCCCAGACCCTCGACGGCGCGCTTGCCGGTCAGGTAGTTCCAGCCGGTGAAATCGGCCCAGGACGCGGCCAGGGACGCGCCCCGCGGCGCCAGCACGGCATCCCACGCGGCGAGCGGATCCTCGTCGGACCGGTCCGCCCTCCGCTGCCAGTAGTCGCGCATCACGGCGTCGCCCCAGCGGAGGTTCAGCCAGATCGCGAACACCGCGTCGTCGTAGGAGCCGGCGCCGCTCGAACCGCTGTCCAGCGACAGGAGCGGCCGGCGGACCGGGCTGTCGCCGAGGAGGTAGTAGTGATAGGCGTTGACCCGCGGGAACGTGCGCTCCTCCGCCCAGGTGGCGTCCAGCTCGGTCCAGCCGCCCTCGCTCCAGCGGCTGCCGGCGTACTGGCTGCAATGCCGGAACTCGTGAGCCGCGGTGACCTTCGCCGACCCCGGCGCGCTGCCCTCGGGATCGTCGTTGGGCGGGAAGCGCCCGAACGAGTTGTGCAGCACGAGGCGCGTCGTGCCGACGAGCGGATCGACCGGCACCGTGTAGCCGAAGAAGTGCATGCGCCGGAACGAGACGTCGATCGGGCCGCCCGGCGGCGCGCGCAGGCCGACCTCCCCGACCGCGACCTCCCAGGCTTCCTCGAGGTAGCGGGCGATGCGGGCGACGAAGTCCGGCACCCCGTCCTGGGGATCGGCGTCCGCCGACGGCACCGCGTGCTCGCCGGTCGTGACCCAGCCGAGCCGGAACCGGCCGCCGGGGCTCAGCAGCGTCTTCTCGGCGCTCGTGTGGGCCAGCATGCCGTCGATGGCGGCGACGGTGCCCGGCGACAGGCCGGCGCGCTGCTCCAGGTACTGGCGAACCAGGGCGGTGCCGCAGCCGGCGTCGTGCGCCGGCACGGCGGCATCGTCGGCGAACGCAGCCTGGAACCGTCCCAGCAGCAGGGACTCGGCGGCCGTCGCGCCACGGTCGCGCGGCGACGGCAGGGCGACAGACGGCAGCAGCGCCGACAACAGAACGGCGGCTGTGATCGCGCGGTGGTGACGCGGGCCCATCGGCAGCGGAATCCCCCCGAGTGACGCGACGCCGAGCGGTTGCGTCGCAGGATCTCCTTATCCGAACCCGATTATCCGCAGCAAGGCCGCGTTCGGCCACCCAATTCGGACGCCCGGCCGCCCTCCGCGCGCCGCCTCCCCCCGCGGCAGCGTGACGCAACAGCGTTGCCATGATCCCGCCTGTGCCCTACGATGGGCGTATGTTAAAA